>JBDSQT010000026.1:0-12152 GCA_039929665.1 Paraperlucidibaca sp. | reverse complement strand
GTTACGCGGCCTATGGCGCGTTGAGCTCAACCCCGACGCCGCACCGAAGTTGCGGGTCAACGCGGGTTACGCCGGCATGGTTCGGCGCGCTGACAGTAGTCGCGACAATCAATACATTCGCGACCACTTACAAGAAGCACGCTGGCTCATTAAGAGCCTGCAAAGCCGGCATGAAACCTTGCTGAAAGTGGCAAGCTGTATTGTCGAGCATCAGCGGGGCTTCTTGGAGCAAGGCCCAGAGGCGATGAAGCCACTGATTTTGCGCGATGTCGCCGATGAAGTTGGCCTGCATGAGTCAACTATTTCGCGCGTTACCACGCAAAAATACCTACTAACCCCGCGCGGCTTATTTGAGCTGAAGTACTTTTTCTCGTCACACGTCGGCACCAGCTCCGGCGGCGAAGCCTCGTCAACGGCTATCCGCGCCATGATCAAAAAGCTCGTAAGCCAGGAAAATCCGAAAAAACCATTGAGCGACAGCAAGTTAGCCGATCTGCTTTTAGAGCAAGGTATTGAGGTCGCTAGACGCACCGTGGCGAAGTATCGCGAGTCGCTCAATATTCCATCATCCAGCGACCGAAAGCGCTTGCTTTAGTGTCTTGAGCATGGCTAAAGTAAGGTCATACCGGATGTTGATGTGAAGCGAAGCACGTTGTGAACCCTACACTGGGAACCTCTGCTTTCGGACTCGACAGGCCGCCCGTTTTAGGGCTGCAAACGCCCTAAACGTACGGCTCGCCACTGCCTCGGAAGTCTTGGTTCCCGCTGTCGTCAACCACGAAAGCGAGGAAGCGTCTCATGCAGATGACCATCAGTGGACACCACGTTGAACTTACCCATGCCCTCCGTGATTATGCCGAATCTAAGTTCGCGCGTATTGAGCGGCATTTCGATCACATCACCAGCATCGATGTCATTTTAAGTGTCGATAAGCTGGTGCAAAAAGCCGAAGCAGTAATTCGAACCTCGGGCGCAAAATTATTTGCCAATGCCCAGTCCGATGATCTCTACGCCGCTATTGATAAGCTGTCGGATAAGCTTGACCGACAGGTAGTTCGCCATAAAGAGAAGCACGCGTCGCACTAACCCGCTACGCTTGCAGCCAAAATGCCCAGCCATGCTGGGCATTTTGCATAAAGCCTACGAATGCCCACTTGCCAACAACGCCACCTACCCCGAGGATAGAGACCATAAACGTGAACCGGGAGTGGCTATGAAATTGGTGATTGTCAGCGGTCGATCAGGATCAGGTAAATCTACAGCGCTGCACCAGCTCGAAGATCTCGGCTATTACTGTGTCGACAATCTTCCCGTCGCCCTTCTCCCAGAGCTTGTCGCCACTTTCCGCGCAGATCATGCGGATACTGTGCAGGGCTTAGCCGTTGGTATCGATGCACGAAATCGACCCAACGATCTCGCTCGCTACAATGACATTGCCAACACGCTCGCCAAAACCAATACAAATCCACAAATTGTCTATTTAGATGCCCGTGATGATGTCTTACTGGCGCGATTTAGCTCAACACGTCGACGCCACCCACTGACCTCAGACTCTCGCTCTCTCGAAGAGGCCATTGCCTATGAGCGCGAATTGCTTGATCCGCTGTCCGCACACGCTGTACTTAAGCTAGACACCACTGCACTAACAGTACATGAGCTTCGTGAAAGCCTTCGTCAACGATTCACCGACCCAGGTAGCACTCAACGCATCGTCCTACTCGAGTCCTTTGGCTTTAAACACGGAGTCCCGCTCGATACCGATATGGTCTTTGATGTGCGATGCCTGCCTAACCCGCACTGGGAAATGCCCCTGCGTCATTTAAGCGGCCTAGATCAGCCGGTCATAAATTACCTACAAGGACATCCGCTAGTTGAGTCATTGTTTAGTGATATCGAAGCATTTCTCACTAAATGGTTGCCAGAGTTACAGGCCAATGATCGTAACTATGTCACAGTCGCTATCGGCTGCACCGGTGGCCAACATCGCAGCGTGTATATGGTTGAGCGTATGTCACAGGTCTTGACAGCCACTCTAGGAAAACTTCAAGTTAGGCACCGAGAGCTTCATCGCCAAGGATCGCTGTAATGCCGCAGCACGCATCAGATATCGATATTATCAATCGCCTTGGGCTACATGCGCGCGCATCGGCCAAGCTGGTGGAAACTGCCTCGCGCTTTAATTCCTCCATTCGCATCGGCCGTGACGGACGCTTAATTGATGCGCGCAGCATCATGTCCTTACTGATGTTGGGCGCCGGTCAAGGCAGCAGTTTGCGTCTAGAGGTTGATGGCGATGATGCTGATGCCGCGTTTGCCGCAGTGACCGCATTGATTGCCGACAGGTTTGGCGAGTCAGAATAGGCTATCATCGCGGCTATTAATGCTAGCCCGCTGGAGCTTCAATGAGTTTGCGTCACCTACCCGAAGAAGATGATGAGTTTTTCATCAGTAAGTCTGATCAAAAGCGCTCGGTCGATCGACTGCAAGCCTTGGGTGAGCGCCTCGCCGAGCTTAATGTTAAACAGCTCAAGCAACTGCCGATTGATGAGATGCTGCTGAAAGCATTTCTCGACATGAAAAAAATCAAAGCCCATGAGGCCTTGCGGCGCCATAAGCAATTCATTGGTAAGCTCATGCGTCATGCCGATGAGGCCGCGCTATTGGCCGCCATGCATCCCATGAAAAGTCCGGCCTTGCAGCGCCAACTCGACCTTATTCAAGAGCGCTTATTGCAGCAAGGCGATGCCTATATTGGCGAGGTGTTAGCAAAGTTCCCAGCAGCCGACCGCCACACATTGCGCCAATATGTGCGCCAAGCGCAGCAAGAGCAGGTCAAGCTTGCTGCTGCCAAAGAAGCCGCTTATCTAGCCGCTGAAGCAACAGTGAAAAATACGAAACCAGCTGAAACAAGCGAGACCGACTCCGCCGAGCAGCTGACACCGGCACAGCATCGTCTCTGGCTACATTTGCGTGAGTTGGCAGCGATTAATAGCTAAGCGTGTGATCGCCCTGGGCTGCACGAGCTAGACGCAGCCGTCATGGCTTACGCGGCGCTTAATCGAGACGATGCGCTTCCACCGGCATCTGCTCGCGCCAGCGCTGTTGCTGCTCTCGGTCAACCGTGGCAACCACCAACGCTGGCAGTGAGGCCTGATCACGCTCAGCTAAAACCTGTCCCCATGCATCAATGATCTGACTATGTCCCCAGGTGCGGCGTGTCGCGCTATGCTCGCCACCTTGCCCAGCACCGATTACTAAGCATTGGTTTTCGATCGCCCGCGCACGCAATAACACCTGCCAATGCGCCGCGCCGGTGATCGCAGTAAATGCTGCTGGCACCGCAAGTATATCGGCACCGGCGCGGCGCAAGGCACGCGCCTGTTCTGGGAAGCGCAGGTCATAACATGTGAGCACACCAAGCTGCCCCCATGGCGTAGGCATTAAGCCGACCTCAGTGCCGGGCTCGTAGCGTGCCGACTCGCGGTACACACCTTGCGCATCACTAACGTTGGCATCGAATAAATGACGCTTGTCATAGCGCCCAACCAGCTCACCCTCGGCGCTAAACAGCAAGCTCGCACTTCGCACGCGGCCATCAGGCACGGGTACGCCATCGGGACGATATGGAAGCGGCAGCGTACCGGCCAACACCCATACACCAAAACAGCGTGCCTGCTCAGCAAACCAGACTAGCCATTGCTCGTGATGCTGTGCCGCAAGTCCTGCGGCATCGGGGCCAAACACCAAGCAGTTCTCAGGCAGCACCACTAGGTCGACACCTTGACGCTGCGCAGCCGCCAAGCCATCGGCAATGGCCCGTTGATTAGCCGCTATGTCATCCGTGCTGCAGAGCTCTAAGGCCGCCATGCGCATAGCACTCACTCCTGAGCTTTTGAGTCGGCTGACTTGTCGTCATTGGGCTTAACCAGCGCTTCATCATCTACGCGTAAGTTATCCCATGGGCCTGTGAGGTGATAACGCACCGAGGTTAGGCGGGCGAGTTGCTTATCAAGCAGTAGATCAGCGGCAATCAAGGCCCCGCCCACCACTGGGCCCGCTAGAAAGCCGGCGACCACAGGAATAGCACTACTGATCGGGATATCCACCCGCAAGCGCTGATCAACTTCGCGGGTGATCACATTGACGCTACCGCGACCACGCAAACTCAGCGATGGGCCCTCTAGGTCGATATTCGCCGGCCTTAATACGCCACGGCTTAACTCACCACTAAGATTTAACTCGTCAAAACTTAAGCCCTTACGCGTGACATCGGAAAAGTCAAAGCGCAAACGGCGCATCAAGTTACTGGCGTTGACCAAGCCAAACACCCGCGCCAATGGATTGATGCGATCGATGCCCACCAGCCGTCCCGATTTAAAGCTCGCACTAAGTTTGCCGCTGGCCTGAGCTAACACGAAGTTGCTGGGATCGCCCGGCCAAGTTAAGTCTGCCGTCATTTGACCACTCTTCGACTCTAGTCCGCCGGTGAGGCCCAGCTGTGCCAGTAATGCGGCGCTAGAGCGCGTATCAAGCTGGCCGGAAAGTTGACTACTAGCACGAACACCGGTGCGCCAGCTGAGCTTGCCATTAAAATCCGCATTAGCCTGGGTCAAGCGCAGCGGCTCCACAAGCCAGCCCGCGTCCTGCGGCTGCACTCGTGCCTCTAGGCGGGTCGAAGGCCATTTTGGTAAAGCCGATGGTTGCAGATGATCTGCGTTCACAAGCCAATCGGCTTTATCTCGGGTGAGATTAAGTGCAACTGGGCCTAAACTTTCATCACCCGCGAGCAAGGACTTAGTTTGCACGCTTAAGCGCTGAAACGCCGGCATGGCTTGAAGCACCTTACTAGTGCTGGTTTTGGTAGGCGTTTTGGCGATAAACGAGCGCCAATCATTCAGCTGTAAGCGCTCTAGCGAGGCCTCAACACTGATGCCCGGTTGCTCACTCCAGGCTAGGCCAGGCAGGCCAACGCGCACCAGCAAGCGCGTCAACTGCTTATCGCGCCACGTCAGGCCAGCCTGCGCCATGCCATCAATAGTGGCGCGCGCGAGCTGATTGCCAGGACCTAACTTGCCTTGATATTTTAGCTCCGCCACAGCTGATGCCGGCTTTGCCAATGGCGCTGGCAGCTTGATCGCCATGCCCAGCAAGCTACTGCTGACGCGCAAATCTACGGCGCCGGCCTGGGCAATAGGAATATCGACATTGACCAACACCGGCGTACGGCCAGAGATATAGCCGGTTAAGTCACTACCCGCCCAACGGCTGAGCGACACAGCAGTAACCGGCGCCTGCACCTTAATGGCTTGCGAACGCCAATGGCCAGCGCGCTTCTCGCCGGCCAAGTCGATCCGTGCAGGCTCATTCCATAACTTACCGGTGAGCTGGCCGGTCAACCCGCTACTGTCATCAAATGCAATCTTGCCTTGTACGCCGCTGAACTGCAGCGGGCTATCAGCCAAGCCTACTTCTGCTTGATCTACGGTGGCGTCGACTTTAACCAAGGGCTGATTGGTCGCAAACGGAATAGTCAGCTGCAAATTCGCTTTAGCGGCACCGCGCATGTCCAGCAGCTTCGCAACGTCGGCAGTTTTTGCTTTCAATGGTGACTCGACCAACAAGCGATCCAGGTCGGCCAGATCGATGGCCAGATCTGCATCGACGCTTAGCACAGGCTTCTGTAGCTCCGGAATACGCGCTATCACACGCGACACGCTGGCATCCATGATACGTCCGGCATCGGCAGTAATGGATAAATCGCGGCCATTAATATCGATCTGTGCATTGAGCTGGCTGATTGCCGGCCAGCCAGGAACATAGTCGAGCGTGGCATTGGCCATTTTCAGCGACATACCTAACTGACCCGCATCCGGGTGGTCATGGCGCAAGGCACCGCTATAGGCAAAGCTGCCACTGGTTACCTGACCTGCGACCAAGGCACGGCGTAGCCAGCCCAAGGTGTTATCGCCTGCCGAATGCCATGGCACATAACGCCAAGCGCTGGCGACTTGGCCATCATGAAGTCCGGCCAATAAATCAAGACGGCCAGCGCCTGGATCTTTGCTGGGCAACTGCAGCGCAAGCTGAACGCGCGCTTTCGCATCGGCGTTATCAAGCGCCAACACACCCGTATCGATATGCCATTGCTCCTGCTGACGATACCAGCGCACACCACCGCGCAGTGAATCGGCAGCAATCGCCTCACGGAACACCTCTGGTGCATTAATCGTGGCATGCCGCGTATCTAAATACACCAAGCCTTGGGTATCACTGGCCTGCAGCCAGCCCGCCATATTACTCACGCCTGGAAAGGCTTTATAGGCCTGCCAGCTCAGTGCTTTAAATTCGGCATTGGCTGAGCTAAGTGCCCACTGCTCATCGCGGCGAATAGCTTGAATGTGCACTCGCGGCACAAAACCGGTGGGGTTTAGCTGCTGCAGCATGGGGGCAAATGCTGTGGGAATCAGTGCCTCACGCTTGGCCAGCGCATAGGCATCACTCAGCGATAAGCCCGCCAGCGCGACATTGAGCGCATCAGGCTGCCATGACACATGACCACGCTGCATGGGAATGGCCAAGCCATCGAGCTTACCCTGCACATTGCTAAATGCCAGGCGGCCACGAGCAAGCTCGCCCTGCACCATAAACACGCCATGTAAATCACTCAGCACATAGGGGTTAGCCTTAGGCCAGCGCGCGCGCATCGACACCGACTGCACCGACATGGTGGCCTGCTCAGGCTTACTACCTTGGCCAGAAAGCCACAGCTCACCATGCCCAGCCTGCAGGTCAAGCTGCCAGCCAGTCGGCAATAGCGCCGTCCACGGCTGCCAGTCCTTCAGGTTTTTAATATTTAAATAGAGTTGCCAGGGTGCGGTTTGCCACGCGATAGGATCACCCGCCACACGAATGATGCCGCGCTGAAGATCACGTTTACCCTGCAGTTTAAACTGCACTTGCGCACGATAGTCCTCACCACGACTGTACTGGCTGATGGTCAGATCATGAATGCCCTGCTTGATTTGCCCGGCTGCCTGCCATGCCAAGGCGCTATTAGCCAAGGCCAAGCTCGGCTGCGCTACTAACCAGCGTAGGCTTGCACGCGCACGTTCAGGTTGCGATGTGCCCAAGCCGCTGAGCTCTAAAACACGAATACCGCCCTCTGGATTAGGCGCTAAAGTCAGCGACAGACCATCAATTTTTGTGCGCAGGCGCGGCGATAAGTCACGCAGTGTCGCCCACCAGTCCGGCTCAGTCGTTAGGCTTGGAATGCTCAGTAGGGTTTTCAGCGGTGCACTGGGGTCGGCCAAATCGATGGTCGTCGCTGTCAAGCTTGGCGTCAGGCCATGCCAACTGGCACTGATACTGCCGAGACGAATCACTAGACCGGTTTTTTCTGATAGCAAGCGCTCAATAGCAGGCTTTTGCTCGCTCACCATCGGCACCAGCTCACGCCCCACGCCCACCACCGCGGCGAGCGGAATCAGCACCAAGGCCAAAAGCCATAGGACGCTATGAAAGCTACGGCTGACTGCGCGGCGCGCTGGGCTCATCGGGCATCTCGCTTAGAGCAAAACCACATCGTATTGCTCCTGACTGTAACTAGCCTCTACTTGGACACGTATAGGCTTGCCAATAAACGCTTCCAGATCAGCGACGGCTGACGACTCCTCACCCAATAGGCGATCGATCACACCTTGACTGGCAACCACTGAATAGCCATTGGCGGCGTCATAGGCACGCGCTTCGCGGAGCAGCTCGCGGAAGATTTCAAAGCATACCGTTTCGGCCGTTTTTACCGTGCCACGGCCAGCGCAACTTGGACAGCTTTCGCAGAGGATATGCTCTAGCGAGTCGCGCGTGCGTTTGCGCGTCATTTCCACCAAGCCCAAGGATGACACTTGCGTAATATGCGTTTTAGCATGATCGCGCGCGAGCATTTTCTCCAGTGAGCGCAAAACTTGCGTACGGTGATCATCCTCCTGCATGTCGATAAAATCGAGGATGATGATACCCCCTAAATTACGTAGCCTGAGCTGCCGAGCGATGACATGGGTGGCCTCAAGATTAGTCTTGAACACCGTGTCTTCAAGGTTGCGTGTACCCACAAACGAGCCAGTGTTGACATCGACAGTGGTCATCGCCTCGGTCTGATCGATAATTAAATAGCCACCAGACTTTAGATAGACCTTACGCTCCAAGGCCTTTTGCAAGTCATCTTCGACATTGTAGAGATCGAACAATGGCCGCTCGCCCTGATAATGCTCGATTCGCGCCTCACAGCCGGGGACAAACTCGCGAGCAAAACTAATGGCCCGCTGAAATGTCTCGCGCGAGTCGATGAAAATCTTTTGCACCTCGGGGCCAACCAGATCGCGTAAGGTTCGCAGCGACAGCGGCAGCTCCTCGCTAATGCATGCAGGGCCAGTGACTGTGATAGTTTGCTGCTGAATATGTCGCCATAGCTTGAGGAGAAACGCCATGTCATGGCGCAGCTCAGCAGCATCCACGCCCTCGGCAACGGTACGCACAATAAAGCCGCCACCAAGCTCGCTGGCTATTTCATCAGACAAGCCACGCACCACGGTTTTTAAGCGTTCACGCTCCGCTTCATCATCGATTTTTTGCGAGATGCCGAGCTGATCGCTATAGGGCATATAAACCAAATAACGCGCCGGAATCGACAGGTCCATGGTCAGCCTAGCGCCTTTGCTACCCATCATGTCCTTCATCACTTGTACCGTGATGCTCTGGCCTTCGTGCAGCGCAGAAATAGTCTCGGGGCGTTCGCGTTGCGCGCCAAGGCGAACTTCATTGACGTGGATAAATCCAGTACGGCTTAAACCGATTTCAATAAACGCCGCCTGCATGCCAGGCAGCACGCGCACGACTTTGCCGCGATAGATATTGCCAACATGGCCACGATGCGCAGAGCGCTCGATATAGAGCTCTTGCACCACGCCGTTTTCGATTAGCGCGACCCGTGACTCCATCGGTGTCACATTAATCAAAACCTCATCGGTATTGGGGCCGCGCATGACCATAGTTATTCCCAGAGTGGATAATTGGCGCGCCGCAACAGGGCGACAGTCTCCGCTAATGGCAGGCCGACTACATTGGTGTAGCTGCCGTGCAAGGATTTCACATACTGCGCCGCGCGACCCTGAACTGCATAGGCGCCGGCTTTGTCTTTCGGCTCGTCGCTGTCCCAATATGCTATTTGGTCAGCCTCAGGGATAGGCAAAAACTCCACGCGCGTACTCACCACCTCGACTTCGATGTACTTGCCATGCATAACGGCAATAGCGGTATAAACACAATGGTCGGGCGCTGGAAGCAAAGCCCAAATACGCTGCGCATCGGCAAACGATGTGGGTTTGCCCAATATCTGCCCGCCCGCCACCACCGTCGTGTCAGCAGCTAACACCCAAGCCTCGGCATCACCCGCGCGCGCTTGGCCGGCCTGAGCTTTCGCTAAGGCCAAGCGCCGTACATAGTCTTCGGGTAGCTCATCAGCCATGACCGACTCATCAATATCCACCGGCAGCATTGCAGGCATCAAGTGAATCTGGCGTAACAAAGCCAAGCGACGCGGCGATGAAGAGGCTAACAACAAACGCGGCGAACGACTCATGTACGCTGACTCCAACGCTTAAGCAGCAGTAAAATCGTCGGCCACATCATGGCGCTCGACAACACGGGCAAGAAAAACAGGGCCGGATCCGGCGTTAAGTTTTGCAAGACCAATAATACATAGTGAATGCCGCGACTCACGGCTATCAGGCCGAGCAGCAACATGGTGGTTTGACGCACGGAGAAAATACCCGACCAGCGCTGCGTTGCTTGCGTAAGCTGCATGACAATCACTGCCGATAGTCCGTAGAAACCCAAGGGCGTCGCCAGTAACACATCGAGCAGCACACCCAAGACCAGTGCAGTCCAAATGCCAACCCATTGCGGCGCATGCATGCCCCAAAAAATCAGCATCAGCGTCAGCCATTCCGGCCGCCATGGGTTGAGCTCTTCGGGCAAGGGCATAACGCAGAGTAAAAGCGCGGCAATCACGCTGAGGAGCATGCCAGGAAGGGGATTACGGTGCCGCGGCATGAGTCGCCTCCGTCGTGGCAGGTGCGACCGATGGCGGCGCCTGCGCATCTTCTGGGCGAATCAAATACTGTGCGCCTATGGGCCTCTCAAATAGCGCCAAAACATAGCGGCTACGGTCTAAGGCGGCCAACGGCGCGGCGGTGATACGCAAAAACTGATCGTCTGCTTGACGATTAATCGAGGTGACTTTCGCGACCGGATAGCCCTCGGGAAAGTCCAAGCCCAGGCCTGATGTCACCAATAAGTCGCCCACGGCAATGTCTGACTTCTCAGACACATATTGCAGGCGCAATTCCGTACGTCTGCCCGTACCCGACAAAATCGCGCGGATACCATTGCGATTGATGCGTACCGGCACTGAGTGCGAACGATCGGTAATGAGCATGATGCGCGAGGTTATTTTTCCGGGCTGAATCACTCGACCAAAAACACCCTTGGCATCGAGTACCGCCTGACCCTCATACAAGCCTTGGCTACGGCCACGATTGATAATCAGCACATGGCGATCAGGGTCAGGGTCAATGCCGATCACTTCGCTAATCAACACTCGGCTATTGAGCACGCTGGCGGCGCTGTGCAACCCGCGCAGGCGAGCATTGTCGCTGGCTAAAAACGATAGCTTTTGCACTTGTGAGCGCAACAGTAGGTTTTCTTGCCGCAACTGCTCGTTTTCGGTCTGCAATTGCAGACCGAAACGCAGGTTATTGGACACTTCTTCAAGGCTTTGGCTGGGCCACGCGAGGCCATAAAACAAGGGCTCAATGGCCTCATAGAAGCCATCACGCACTGGTTTTAACGGACTCGGACTCTGAGTATCGACAATCAGTAAAGTAATCGCACAGGTCGTCGCGAGGAGTAGACCCACCCCATCGCGACGGTTACGTATAAACAGGCCGTTACTAATAGCTCACCCCGCCAGGGCGTTAATCTTGGAACAACATGTCGTAGGCGATGTTGTCGATGAACTCCAGCGCACGACCACCGCCCCGCGCGACGCAGGTCAGCGGGTCTTCGGCGACGATCACTGGCAAGCCTGTTTCTTTCGCCAAGAGCTTATCTAGGTCACGCAACAGTGCGCCACCACCGGTCAACACCATGCCGCGTTCGGCGATGTCAGCAGATAGTTCGGCAGGAGTTTGCTCCAATGCACTTTTAATCGCCGTGATGATACCGGTCAATGGATCTTGAATAGCGCCCAGAATTTCATCGGAATTCAGCGTGAAAGTACGCGGCACACCTTCAGCGAGGTTACGACCGCGCACTTCGATTTCACGCAGCTCGCCACCAGGGAATGCTGTGCCAATTTCATGCTTGATGCGCTCAGCCGTGGCATCGCCAATCAGGCAGCCGTGCTGACGACGCACATAAGACACGATGCAGTCATCGAGCAAATCGCCACCAATACGCACGGAGTCGGAATACACCGAGCCCGACAGCGAGATGACGGCGATTTCCGTGGTACCACCGCCAATGTCGACAACCATAGAACCACAGGCTTGCTCAATCGGCAGACCGGCGCCAATTGCCGCGGCCATAGGCTCTTCGATCAGACGCACTTCGCGAGCACCGGCACCGAGCACCGACTCACGAATGGCGCGACGCTCAACCAAGGTTGATTTGCACGGTACGCAGACCAGCACGCGTGGGCGTGGCGGCATAAAGCCAGACTCATGGACGCGCTTGATGAAGTATTGCAGCATTTTTTCGGTGACTTCAAAATCGGCAATCACGCCATCCTTTAATGGACGAATGGCCGAGATATTTCCTGGGGTACGACCCAGCATGCGCTTAGCGTCGGTACCAACAGCGGCAACGGTTTTAGTCACGCCAGTGGTGCGAATAGCGACCACTGATGGCTCGTCGAGCACAATGCCGCGCTCGGGAATATAGATCAGCGTGTTCGCCGTACCTAAGTCAATCGCTAAGTCGGCCGAAAACAAACCGAGGAGTCGTTTAAACAACATGGGGCTACCTAAAAGATGATGGCGTCAGAACTTTACTAAGAGCGACGCGGTTGAGCGGCTGCCAAGAACAAGCACTTGGAC
>JBDSQT010000025.1:0-3883 GCA_039929665.1 Paraperlucidibaca sp. | reverse complement strand
AGCTTGAAAAAGCACTAAGACATGAAGTGACATCAAAGTGAGACTGCTGCAGTTAAGCAACAGTCGTGAGTAAAATGCCGGAGTAAACCATGGCCGTTCAACAGAACCGTAAAAGCCGTTCACGTCGTGACATGCGTCGTTCGCATGATGCCCTGAATGGTCCAACCCTGAGCGTGGATCAAACCACAGGTGAATTGCACCGTCGTCATCACGTCACCAAAGATGGCTTCTATCGCGGTCACCAACTCTTCGGTGCTAAAGACGAAGCATAAGACGCACTGATCCATGTCGATCACGCTGGCAATTGATGTAATGGGGGGCGACTTCGGTGCCTCCGTTACAGTGCCAGCGGCGTTAAAAATAGCCGCCATGACCCCCGACGTGAATTTTCTGTTGGTGGGTGATGAAGCGGCTATTTTGCCATTTCTGGGAAAAGCCTCAGCCGCTCTGCGCGCCCGAATCACTATCGTGCACACCAGTGAATTCGTCACGATGGACGATAAGGTCGCGGTGGCGTTGCGCCAGAAAAAGCGCTCTTCTATGCGTCTGGCCGTTGAGGCTGTTCGCGATGGTCAAGCGCAAGCCTGCATCTCTGCGGGTAATACCGGCGCGCTCATGGCAGTCAGCCGTTTTGTCTTGAAGACCCATCCTGCGATTGATCGTCCAGCCATTATGACCGCCTTGCCGACGCAGCGTGGCCATGTGCATATGCTTGATCTTGGCGCCAATATTGATTCTGAACCCGCGCATTTACTGCAGTTTGCACGCATGGGCTCACTGGTTGCTGGTGCGCTCGATGGCCATGCCAGCCCACGCGTGGCCCTGCTAAACATTGGCGAAGAAGAGATTAAAGGCAACGACCTTATTAAGCAGACGCATGCCTTGCTGCGCGACTCCGGCTTAAATTACATCGGCTATATTGAAGGCGATGGTATTTTTCGTGGTGAGGCTGAGGTCGTGGTCTGCGACGGCTTTGTCGGCAATATTGCGCTGAAAAGCTCCGAAGGCGTGGCGAAGATGATCGCGGCGATGATCAAAGTGCAAATCAATCGCAACTGGCTGACGAAAATCATCGGTGCGCTGGCGTACCCGATTTGGCGTGGCTTGAAAGCGCAAATGGACCCCGGTCGCTACAATGGTGCTAGCCTAGTTGGCCTCAATGGTATCGTCATCAAAAGCCATGGCAGCGCCGACATCGGCTCTTTTGCTCATGCGCTGGAAGTCGCTATGCTAGAGGTCCGCAAGGACATTCCCGGTTTGATTTCACGGCGCTTTAGCGCTGCCAGCGAATAATAAAAACTCACGTATTCATGTAAAAGGACAAACTATGACGACGACTGCATGGGTGTTCCCAGGTCAAGGCTCGCAAAGCATCGGCATGCTCGCTGGTTTAGCCGCTAGCTATCCCATCATTGAAGTCACCTTTGCTGAGGCCTCCGCGGCATTAGGTAAGGATCTCTGGGCGCTGGCGCAAAACGGCCCTGAAGCCGAAATGAACGCCACCGAAAATACGCAGCCTTTATTGCTCACCGCTGGCATTGCCGTGTGGCGCGCTTGGCAGCAAGCAGGTGGTCCGGCGCCGCAATATTTAGCCGGTCACTCCTTGGGTGAATACACTGCATTGGTTGCCGCTGAGGTACTTTCTTTAGCCGATGGTGTGCGCTTAGTTGCTGAGCGTGGTCGCTTAATGCAACACGCAGTACCAGTTGGCGAAGGCGCGATGGCCGCGATTTTGGGCCTGGAAAACGCCCAAGTCATTGCCGCCTGCCAAGCTGCCGCGCAAGGTGATGTGGTATCGGCGGTCAACTTTAATGCACCGGGCCAAGTGGTCATTGCCGGTTCCGCGGCTGCCGTCGATCGAGCTATTGTTGAATGCAAAGCCGCCGGCGCAAAACGCGCGCTGCCCTTATCGGTGAGTGCGCCTTCGCATTGCGCCTTGATGCGTCCCGCTGCGGAAGAGTTGGCCAAGTGTTTCCATGCGCTGTCGTTTAATAAACCGGTCATCCCCGTGGTGCAAAATGTCTCAGCAAGAGTTCCCAGTGATACGGCGACCTTGCAGGCCGCGCTGGTAGAGCAGCTTTATAGTCCGGTACGGTGGGTCGAATGTGTTGAGCAGCTGAGTGCCTTAGGCGTCACCCAGATAATTGAAAGCGGTCCGGGCAAAGTGCTCAGCGGTTTGAACAAGCGTATCGCAAAAGATGCGACTCATTGGTCACTTGACTCAGCCGAAGGTATGACGGCTGCGTTAGAATCTCTCTGCTAAGCTAACCCCATAGGTTCGTGGCAGGCTTTTCGAACCAGAGGATTGAATATGAGTGAATCGGAAAAAATTGCCTTAGTGACTGGCGCTACCCGTGGTATTGGTCGCGCGATTGCTTTGGCCTTGGGCCAGCAGGGCCACACAGTGATTGGCACAGCGACCAGCATTGAAGGCGCTGAGCGCATTAGCGCGGCGTTTGCAGCCGCCGGCATGAAGGGTAAGGGTGTGGTGCTCAATGTCGCCGATGCGGAATCCATCACGGAGACTATTGCAGCGATTAATGCTGAGTTTGGCGCACCACAAATCGTTGTCAACAACGCCGGCATCACCCGTGACAACTTGATGCTACGGATGAAAGATGACGAATGGCACGATGTCATCAACACTAATTTATCGGCGATTTTCCGCGTGACCAAAGCGTGCTTAAAAGGCATGACTAAGGCGCGCTGGGGTCGCATCATTAATATCAGCTCGGTAGTTGGCTCCATGGGTAACCCAGGGCAAGCTAACTATGCTGCTGCGAAAGCCGGTTTAGAGGGCTTTGGTCGTGCCTTGGCTGCTGAGATTGCGTCGCGTAATATCACCGTCAATGCCATTGCGCCGGGCTTTATTGAAACCGATATGACTCAGGCTTTGCCAGAGCTGCAACGCGAGTTGTTGCTCAAGCAAGTGCCCGCGGGTCGCTTAGGACAGCCGGAAGATATCGCCGCTGCGGTTGTGTTTTTGGCCTCAGATGCGGCATCTTACGTTACTGGAACCACGCTGCACGTCAACGGCGGCATGTACATGAGCTAACATAAGGCCATGAAATTCCAACATAAGTTGACATGAAACAACTACTTACGGTTTGACGGCAGGCTGTTCTTGCCAGCTACAGGTCGCTTCACTAGACTTAGTCGCGACTTGTCGGCCTAACCGACATCACAGGAGATAAACGTGAGCACTATCGAAGAACGCGTCAAAAAAATTGTTGCCGAACAACTGGGCGTCAAGCTCGAAGAAGTAACCAACGAAGCTTCATTCGTCGATGATTTGGGCGCTGACTCGCTGGACACCGTGGAATTGGTGATGGCGTTAGAAGAAGAATTTGAAACCGAAATTCCCGATGAAGAAGCTGAGAAAATCAGCACCGTGCAAACGGCTATCGACTATGTCTCTGCGCACAGCAAGCAGTAAGTAGTTTGTGGTAAAAAGCCGCAGTAGCGTTTGCGCTTCTGCGGCTTTTTTGTGGGCGGTTTTTTCGATAAGCGAGCGGAGGATTCATGGCAAAGCGTCGCGTGGTAGTCACAGGTCTTGGCATGCTCACCGGCCTCGGTACCAGTGTGGAATCGACCTGGCAGGGTATTACGGCTGGCCGTAGTGGCATTCGCAGCATTACTGAATTTGACTGCAGCAATTTAAACACTCAGTTCGCAGGCCAAGTGCCCGGTTTTGTTGTAGACGATTTTATGCCGGCTAAGGATGCACGTCGCATCGATGCCTTTATTCAGTACGGCCTTGCCGCTGGCGCTCAGGCCATGAAAGATTCTGGTTTAGAGATCACTGACGCTAATGCTGATCGTGTTGGCGTGTTGGTAGGCTCAGGTATTGGTGGCTTAAGCACCATTGAGGCCACACACATTC
>JBDSQT010000024.1:0-3931 GCA_039929665.1 Paraperlucidibaca sp. | reverse complement strand
GCCAGCGTGCGTTGCACTGCTTTTTCGCGGGATAGCAAGCCAACGCTCCGCCAGGACGGAAGCCTTGGCCGATGTACGGACAGAGCGGGTCAGTGATGCCTAAAGCGGTCAACGGGCTAGCGGCACCAGCAAGACTAAATGGCGCCGTCGGGCTGATGCTGGTCATCGTTGCACCACCGCTATTGCCAAACAAATAGCCTGAAAAGCCCGGCTGACCCTCCTCTGGGCAATCATATGTTGTCCAGAACTCGCCAGTCGGACGCTCAGCTGACTGCAAATAACCCAGCGGTGAAATTTGCGACGGATTGCCCAACGTACCGGCAAGCGCGTTGATTTCCGTCAATGGAAGGCCACCTGAATTTTCACGGTTGCCGACATTCAAAACAGTGCCATCAAAAATACCATTGCCGCCAAAGGCATTATCGAACTCATGAATCGTGATGATTTGGCGAACGCCGAGGCTGGTTAAACGATCAAGCTGTGCCACGACCTCATCTTGGTCGCAGTCGTAACTGTTTTCCGTTGGACCCGTGCCCGTTTCTTGAAATGGTTGCTGTTGACGCAGTGGGTTGTACTTAACTTTACAGTTCAGCACATTGGAAATCTCGATACCGATGACTACTGCTAGCTTGCCTTGCATCACGCGCTCGCGGGCCTCTTCTGGACTCAGAACGATGCGGAAAAAGCCTTTGCCGCGACCACCGTATTGCGCATCGATATAGTCTTGCAGCGCGTACAGCGTGCCAATTTGGTTTGTCGCATTATTCATTTCATTGCAGTCACGCTGTGGCTGGCGCGTGACATTGCGCTGTAGTTCACACAGCGTTTCATTTTCCACTACGTCATTAACCATGATGCGTAGACCAGATTTCCACGCGCGCTCAACCCACTTCCAGTACATCGCCTCATGAGTCAGGTTAGTGCGTGATGGCCAGTCAACATGCGTTGGCCAACCACCGGTATCGTGACCGTCAAAGTCGTTAACAAATAAGCTGCCGACAAGGTCGAAGAAGCCATTCGGGCCATGCGACTCGGCGCAGTCACTGAGGGCGTGAGTCACGCCAAATTTGTGGAACGCTGAGCCGTGCTGAGCGCCGCCCAAGAACGTGCTGGAGCTTAAATGCACATGCACGTCGGCCATGCCCAAGACCGAGCTATCACTGGTTTTGCCGATGAAAGTATCGCCCACCGTGTTGTCGTGAGCCTCAGGAAACTCAGCACAACCGGTCACTGACACTAAGGCGAACTGCTGCGAAGCGTCGTTAGTGGCGGCGGCCAGCGCAACACGGCCATTGTCGCCCAAGCTCAAACGCTGTGCGCTGGTCGCCTGCGTAAACGTATAGCGGTCACCACCAATGAGTGGGTCTGAAAACTGACGATATAAGGAGATTTCGGTCGCTGTCGGCTCGCGATCATACAATGGTGGCTGGGGATACTCGGTGGCATCACTGACCACGCGCAAGCTGAATATATTGCCATCTTCGGCAGCGCTTAAGGCGTTAATACCAGCACCTGATACCAGCTGCTTTTCGCGACTAAAGAGCAGGTAATTGCCCAATGATGAGGGCTTTAAATAAAATGCTTCTGCTCCACTAAGTGCAGCAGCCGTGGCACCGAGCTGACCATTGCTAAGTGCGACGAATTGGCCATTACTAACAGATCGTAATGCCACACAGCGATTAGCAAAGTCATAGCGTGTGAGCTTTGATCCTATCTCAGGACCTGGTGCGACTGGACCGGTACCGGGACCAGGGCCTGGATCAGTGACAAAGAAGTCACCACTGCTGTTACCACAGGCCATCAGCCCAGTAACTAAGCAGGTCATTGCCGTAACCTTGGCGAGACGGGAAATTAAAACGGACACAGCGCCGTGCGTTGTCATGGCAACACCTATTGTTTTTGTTATGCGCAGAGTTTAACCAGTTACAGAGATGTTATCTAGGTATGTTACTTAATCGCTAGTTAGCTCATCGTTCGTATTGTTCACAGCACACCACTATGCAGGCCATACTCGCCATAGAAAAAGGAGACCTCATGCGCGTAATGTTCACCCTACTGCTGAGTTTCTGGCTAGGCGCCTGCTCCACGCTCGGCGTGCTGTCGCCTCTGCAAGATGGCCGCCACGCCATGCTAGCCGGCGAGCCGCAAGCCAGCAAAGCGGCGTTTGCCAAGGCCATGCTGAGCATTGCGGCCGATGATGATCGTGCGCTGATTTCAGCCAGTGACTCTGCTCGCACCGGTGCGGCCTTAGTGACCAATGACACTTTGCGGCGGTACGCCGTGGCGCCCTATGAGCGCCTGTTTTTGCATAGCTACCAAGCACTGAACTACCTTGCACTCAAACAACCAGAGGCCGCGGCAGTGGAGCTACGCCGCGCCGATGCATGGCAGCGCACGCAGGCCTTGGCCTATGCCGATACCATCGCTGCGGCCGCTCGCGAAGGCAACGATTTACTGGCATCTGACGCCAACGCACTAGGTGCGCTCGACAGCGCCGCAGCGCGCGTACGCAGCAGCACGCAACACGCCGGCGCGCTGTACTTGTCGGGCCTATTTTATGAGGCACAAGACGCACTAAACGACGCCTTTATTGACTATCGTGCCGCCTGGCAAGCACAACCAAGTAATGCTCAGCTCGCTAGCGACACGTCGCGGCTGGCTCAGCGTTTACGCTTCGATGACCCCGCGCCGCGCAGCACACCCGTGCCCAGTCCACTCACCGTTGGCCAAGACAGTAATGCTGGCGATATCGTGGTGTATTGGGAGCGCGGCGAGATTCCCGATAAAGTCGCGTTTCAGTTGCCGCTCATCAATAGCTCGGCGTTCACGCTAGTCAGCATCCCGTATTACCCCAGTCAAGGCGCACCCGCGGCACGCCTAAGCCTACAGCTCGATGGTCAGTCGCCTATCGCCGAGCTCTTGGTCGACACCCATGCCCTCGCCGCGCGCACCTTGCGCGAGCAACTACCGGGGATTTTGTTGCGCGCCAGTGTCCGTGCTGTGGCCAAGCAGCAGCTGCAACGCCAGCTCAATGAACAGTCACCCGGCCTTGGCCTGCTCGGCACTATTTTCAGCTTAGTCAGCGAGCGCCCAGACCTACGCCAATGGAGCAATCTGCCCGCACAGGTCTATGTCATGCGCCAACGCATCTCAGCGGGCACGCATAGCATCAGCGTAGCGGGTGACACCGCGCTGAGCGTGCCGGTGCGTGCCGGCAAAATCACTCTCGTGCATGTGGTGACCTCACCGCGTGTCAGCTACAGTCGGATTTATCCGTTATAAACGGGCAATGCCCAGGAGTTTGACCATGACTATTCCCTTAAAAGCACTGTGCTTGCCCGTGGCTCTGGCCGCACTCACCATGACCGGTTGTGCCTCGGTGCAATACGGCGATGCGCGCGCGGTAGAAACCGTCAACACCGATTTTGGCTCCACCGACTTGCAACTTATTAGCGCCAAAATGACCGATGACCTCCTAAACTCAGCCGCCGTATTGAACATCACCCGTGACGGCCGCCCCGTACTCTTTGTCGATGCCATCCGCAATAAAACCGCCGAGCACATCGACACCGAATCGGTGACCGACACCATTAGCACGCAGCTGATCAAATCCGGTCGCTTCCGTTTTGTTGACATGAGCGTGGTCGCTGAAGTCGCGCGCCAGTTCGACTACCAGCGCAATAGCGGTGTAGTCGATGAGCGTCAGTCGGTGAAAGTCGGCCAGCAAGTTGGCGCTCGCTACATGATCTACGGCAATCTCTCCGGCATCGCCAAGCAAGATGGCAGCACGCGCGATCAGTACTATAAGTTCACCTTGAAAATGATGGATTTAAAGACTGGTTTGGTGGAGTTCCAAGATGAGAAAGAGATTCGTAAGACCCGCGAACGTCGCTGGTTTGGGCTGTAAAACCCTATTGGTCGATGGGCTTTA
>JBDSQT010000023.1:0-8084 GCA_039929665.1 Paraperlucidibaca sp. | reverse complement strand
GGCGGCACTTTATCATTTTGCCGATTGGCCCGAGTTTGCCGAACACAAAGCTGTGCTCACTGCATTTTGCTTAGAGCATGGCGTTCGCGGCACGTTATTACTCGCCCACGAGGGCATTAACGGCACGGTGTCGGGCTCGCGTACGGCCATTGATGCCTTGCTTGCTCATCTGCGCAATGACAGTCGTTTCGCCAAACTTGAACACAAAGAATCCTTTGCTGAGCGCCATCCCTTTTTGCGATTAAAGATTAAGCTCAAGCGTGAGATTGTCACGCTGGGTAAGCCCGTCGATCCGACCGCTTTGGTGGGGACCTATGTAAAGCCTGAGCAATGGAATGCCCTGATTAGCGACCCATCGGTGCTACTCATTGACACGCGCAATGATTACGAAGTGGCCATTGGTACGTTTGCTGGTGCAGTAGACCCTAAAACCGCGAATTTCAGTGATTTTCCTGAGTACGTAGCTAGCCAACTAGACCCACAAAAGCACACGCGGGTGGCGATGTTTTGCACCGGCGGCATTCGCTGCGAAAAGGCCTCGAGCTATATGCGTCAGCAAGGCTTCGATGAGGTTTATCACTTGCAGGGCGGCATCTTAAAGTATCTGGAAGAAGTGCCGGTCGAGGATAGCCTGTGGCAGGGCGAGTGTTTTGTTTTCGACGAGCGAGTGGCGGTAAAGCATGGCCTAGAACAGGGCGAGGCGACGGTATGTTATGGCTGTCGCCGTGCATTGATGCCGGTTGATCTGGAGTCGCCGCTGTATGAGTACGGCATTAGCTGCGCGCATTGTCACGATAGCTTGAGCGATGACCAGCGTAAGCGTTTTGCCGAGCGCCGCATGCAACTAGCGCTGGCGACAAAACGCTTAGGGAAGACTTAATGCCCTTCGGGTGCGTGGAAGTGCAAGTAAATCGAGGTGATGAGTTCGGGGATCTCGGCCGTCATGCCAGCGAGCATTTTGCGGTCGCGGCGCAAAGGCATCAGGTCCGGGTCATCGATCAAGTCCGACAGCACCAGCATTGGCAGCGTCATGTCGGCAATTTCATCTTCATCGATGCGGTACCAGTCGTCTTCATCCAAAAACAACGCTTCCATAAAGCCTGCGCACCAGCTGTTGAGCGGGGTGTCGTCGTTGGGCTCGGCATGCAGCGGGCAGGGCAGCGCCAAACGTACGCCGTGGTAGAGCGCCGCACTAATGCTTTTTTGCCAAGCCAGCAGATCGGTGAAGAGGTCGGCGCTGGCTTGGGCATCGGGCAGCGGCGTTTCGTCATCGAAGCAGGCCGACATGGCCTCGTCGTCGAGCTTGCCTCGTGGGCCTACGGTGAGGCCGGTGAGGAAGCCGTGCATGCCGGCGAAGTCAGGGCCATTGGGGTTGGCTTCGCCGTCGAGAAAGGTTTCCAGAGCCAGCAAGGTGGACTCAGGCAAGGCGTATTGTTCGTGCATAAGCGGCGCTCCAAAGTAGGCGGCTATTGTACGCTGAATACGCGTTTAAAAAGAGTCTCAGCGTCGCGTGCTAGCAAAGCAAAAATATCTATAGAGAGAGCTATCTGATGTCGGCGAGCATAGATCGCGCCCGCGAGGTGCTACGCCAAGTCTGGGGCTACGGTGAATTCCGTGGTCGCCAGGCCGAAGTCGTCGACACCGTTGCTAACGGCGGCGATGCCTTGGTGCTGATGCCCACCGGCGGTGGTAAGTCGTTGTGCTATCAGGTACCGGCGTTGATGCGCAGTGGCACGGCGATTGTCATTTCACCGCTGATTTCGCTGATGCAAGACCAAGTCGCGACCTTGCTGCAACTTGGCGTTCGCGCTGCGTATTTGAGTAGTAGCTTGGATCTGCATGAGGCGCGCGCGATTGAAACGCAGCTGCTCGATGGTCGTTTGGACCTGCTCTATATGGCGCCTGAGCGACTCGTCACGTCGCGAAATTTAGCCTTGCTGTCACGCGTGCCGATCTCACTCTTTGCCATCGATGAGGCGCATTGTGTATCGCAATGGGGCCATGATTTTCGTGCCGATTACTTAGGTCTGTCGGTGCTCGCTGAGCAGTTTCCCGATGTGCCGCGTTTGGCGCTCACGGCCACCGCCGATCTGCGCACCCGTGCCGACATCGCGCGCTTGCTCAAGCTCGATCATGCGCCGGTCTTTTTAAGCAGCTTCGACCGGCCCAATATTTATTACCGCATTTTGCCACGCTTAAGCGCGATGGATCAGCTCACCGATTTTATTCGTCGTGAACACCCGCAAGATGCTGGCATTGTCTATTGCCTATCACGCGCGAAAACTGAAAAAGTCGCCGCTGCATTGGTTAAACAAGGCTTTCCGGCATTGGTCTATCACGCCGGTTTGCCAGCGGCTGAGCGTGAGTCTAACCAAACTCGGTTTTTGCGCGAAGAGGGCATTATTGTCGTCGCCACCATCGCCTTCGGCATGGGCATCGACAAGCCCAATGTACGCTTTGTTGCGCACATGGACTTACCCAAAAGCCTTGAGGCGTATTACCAAGAGACCGGTCGTGCCGGCCGCGATGGCCTACCTTCGACGGTGTCGCTTTTTTACGGCCTGCAAGATGTCATCAAGCATCAGCAAATGCTCGCGCAGTCCAATGGCAGCGAAGAGCATAAGCGCCATGAGCGCCGCCGCATCGATGCCATGTTGCAGCTCTGCGAGACCACGAGCTGCCGCCGCCAACTGCTGCTGCGCTATTTCGATGAGCATATGCCCGAGCCCTGCGGCCATTGCGACGTCTGCTCTGAGCCAGTGGCGACCTGGGATGCTACGGAGCCCGCGCGCATGGCCTTGTCGGCGGTGTATCGCACCGGCCAGCGTTATGGCGTTGAATATGCCGTGGACGTACTGAGTGGCAAGCGCTCTGAGCGCGTATTAAATAATGGTCATGAGCAGCTCGCGGTGTTTGGCCAAGGCACAGCCTTAAGTTTGAAAGCCTGGCGCAGCGTCTATCGCCAACTACTCGCCCATGGCTTGTTGCTGGTCGATGCCGATGGCTTTGGCACCTTGCGCCTAGCGCCGGAGTGTCGCGCTCTATTGAAGGGTGAGGTCAGTCTACAGCTGCGAAAAGACCGTGATACGGCCAGTGCGCAACGCACAAGCAAGCCTTCGCGTGCAGCGAGTAGCATAGAGTCTGCCGATGAACCGCTGTGGCAGGCGTTGCGTGCGCGCCGGCGTAAGCTGGCAGAAGAGCAAGGTGTGCCGCCATATGTCATTTTCCACGACAGCACCTTGGTGGCCATGGTCACGCATCAGCCCCAAAGCTTGTCGGAGATGGGCGCCATCGCGGGCATTGGTGAGAGCAAGTTGGCGCGCTATGGCGAGGCTTTCTTATCGGTGATCTTGGATCATAGCTATCCGGTCATGGGCTAATGCCAGCCCAGAATGAGCGTGCAGATAGCCCTCCTGCGTGGCAGCTCAAACGCACCTCGCGGCGCACGGTGGCCATTTATATTCGTCGCGATGGTCATATTGAAGTGCGTGCGCCGCTGCGCTACCCGCTCAATGCCATTGAGGCGTTTGTAGTCAGTCGCCAGACATGGATAGGTGAGCAGCTCAGGCGTCTGAGTAATTTGCCCAAATCGCCGCAATGGGGCGAGGGCCGACAGTGGTGGCACCAAGGTCAGGCTTGGCCTGTGCGCATCGAGCAATATGGCGCGCACGCGACAAAAGCGTCTCAAGGTTCGATGGCGCAAGACGATAAGCCGGCAAGCTCACGCCGTCGGCGCACTCAGGTAGATTTTGACGCTGGTGGTTTCTGCGTCAGGACTAGCGCTGCTGCCGAGACCTGGCCCGCAATCATCACTAAAGCCTTGCAACACTGGCAGGCCGCAGAAGCCAAGCGACTCTTGCCCGCGCGTGTCGAGACGCTAGTGGCTTGCCACGGTGAAGCATGGCGGCCGACGGCACTGCGCTTTCGTTGCCTTCGCTCACGCTGGGGCAGTTGTAGTGCCGATGGCCGCATCATGCTCAATACCCAACTGATGCAACTGCCAGAGGTCTTGGTCGACTATGTGATTTGTCACGAGATGGCGCATTTACGAGAGATGAATCACAGCGCCGCGTTTTATGCCGTACAAGCGCAGCTAAACCCACAGTGGCAGGTCCAGCGCGTGGAAATGAAACAGTGGGCGAGTCGCCTAGTTACGAATAGCCACTTCTAGCCAGCTTTTCACGCGGTTGGCATCGCCAATACGTGTGTATTTACCCAAAGAGTCCATCAGTACAATCACCACCGGTATATCGCGGATATGCGCCATCATGACTAAGCAGCGACCGGCTTCATTGATGAAGCCGGTTTTCGACACATCAATTTCCCAGTCAGGTTTCTTCACCAAGCCGTTGGTATTACGGAAGCGCTGCTCTTGGCCACGCACGGTCACGCTGTACTCTGGCGTGGTCGAAAATGCGCGGATATCGGGATAGCGATAAGCCGCTTGCACCATCTTGGTGAGCTCACTCGGTGTAGAAACGTTTTCGCCATGCAGGCCAGTGCCATCGAAAAACTGCGTGTTGGGCATGCCTAAGCTGCGCGCTTTACGATTCATTGCGGCCACGCCAGCGGCTAGGCCACCAGGATGATTGCGGATCAGTGCCGAGGCCGCGCGATTTTCTGAAGACATTAGTGCCAGTAGCATTAGGTCGGCGCGCGGTAGACGAGTACCTACGCTCAGGCGCGAATGTGTGTGGCGGAGCTGGTCAATATCGGCATCGGTAATGGTGATGAGCTCATCCATGGATTGATGTGCATCGAGTACCACCATGGCGGTCATTAGTTTGGTGATCGAGGCGATCGGCAAGCGCTGATGGGTATTTTTTGAGTACAGCACTTCGCCGGTTTCGGCATTGGTAATCAATGCCGCACGCGAGGCGACATCTAAAGGCGTGTTTAGGCTGCTATGAATAATGTCTGGGCCGGCACGGCGCTGTTCGGCGGCAATTTGCGCTGGCGATACACCAGCTGCATGGCTTAGCGGCGCTAGCGCCGAGAGGCCAATAGTGACAACAGCAAAAGCCCAGCGAGGGCTTGAGAATAGGTTCTTTAGTAGCATGAAAAGAGTCTCGGTATTTATGACTAATTGCTTTTAAT
Organism: Paraperlucidibaca sp.; assembly: GCA_039929665.1. Classification (GTDB taxonomy): domain Bacteria; phylum Pseudomonadota; class Gammaproteobacteria; order Pseudomonadales; family Moraxellaceae; genus Perlucidibaca. The sequence continues at coordinate 2,987 of JBDSQT010000023.1, read as the reverse complement.
GTCTATGTAACATAAGACAGGGCGACTAGGATAGTAAATCAGATCAATCACAGGAGGTTATGTGTCGCTAACGGTAGCTATCGTCGACAATAATACCCTTCTGCGCGATGGTATAGCGGCCTTATTGATGCCGATTGCGGGTCTCAGCGTGGTAGCAATCGCTGAGAGTCACGTTGACGCTATTGACGTTTTTCGAGTGGCGCTGATCGGGGTCTCGGGTGCTGGCGAGCCATTAGCAGATGCGAGGAGGGCCGATGTGCGGCAAGCCAACTTTGACATCGCTATGCGCTTGATGCGCCACCCGACTCAGCCCCGCGTGGTACTAATGAACCAAGTGCCCGTGGCTTATCCAAAAGCGCTTATTCATGCGGGTGTATCGGGTTTTATCGCCGCCGATGCCAGCCTCGATGAGTTGGTGAAAGCGCTGCGCTTAGCTGCCATGGATCAACGTTATGTGTCACCTAGCCTAGCGCAGGCGTGGCTGCTTAACTCCACAGCCAGTGATGATGCGCATGTTCATTTTGCTGAGCTTTCAGCGCGTGAGTTGCAGGTCATGCAACATATCTTAGCGGATAAGCGCGTGGCCGAGATTGCTGAAGCATTATCTATTAGCCCGAAAACGGTGGCGACTTATCGTAGCCGCCTGATGGAAAAGCTCGGTGTGCGCTCAGATATTGCCCTATTGCGGCTCGCGCAAGCGGCGGGGCTCTGTCCGTGAGCATGCGGGTGAGATTTCTTAACAGTATCTGTAAGCGTGTGTTTGGGAGTTTTTTGTTATGACGGATGTCACTGCGCCATTGACCGCCGCCGAGCAGCCCGACCCACGACACAACGCTCAGCGTTTAGCGGCGCTCAGCGACACGGTAAAAACCTTGCCCAACGATCCAGGCATTTATCGCATGCTCGATGCCGCCGGTGCGGTGCTTTATGTTGGCAAAGCCAAGGTGCTGAAAAATAGGGTCAACTCGTATTTTGCCAAAAATGTCGACAGCCCGAAAACGCGCGCCTTGGTGGCGAGAATACATGCCATCGACGTGACCATTACGGCATCTGAAACCGAGGCGCTGCTACTGGAACAAACGCTGATTAAGTCGCTGAAGCCGCCGTTTAATATTTTACTGCGCGATGATAAAAGCTATCCCTCAGTGTTACTGAGCGAGGGCGACACATGGCCACGCTTAAGTTTTCATCGCGGCCCAAAAAAACAAAAAGGTCGCTATTTCGGACCCTTCCCTAGCTCAGTCGCGGTGCGCGATAGCTTGAACTTATTGCAGAAGCTATTTCAGGTGCGCCAGTGTGAAGACAGCGTGTTTCGCAATCGCACGCGGCCGTGTTTGCAACACCAAATTGGTCGCTGTCGTGCGCCCTGTGTGGGCTTGGTGAGTGACGACGACTATCGCCGCGATGTCATCAATACGCGGCTATTTTTGGAAGGCCGTAACGCGGATGTCACTGACAATCTGATCGCGCGCATGGACATGGCCGCAGACACTTTGGACTTTGAGTCAGCCGCGCGTTATCGCGACCAGCTCAGCGCACTGCGTCGTGTGCAAGAGCAGCAGTTCGTGCTTAACGATCTAGGGTCTGCCGATATCTTTGGCGTTGTCGCGCAGCCCGGTGGCGTGTGTGTGTCGGTGTTGCAAGTACGCGATGGCCGCGTGCTCGGCAGCAAGGCCTGGCATCCAAGCATGTTTGGCGAGACCGCTATCGAAGATATTTTGGCGGAGTTTTTGCCTTCGTATTATTTGCAGATAGGCGCTGGTCGTGAGTTACCACGCGAGATTATTACGCCGGTGGCCTTAGCCGATGACGCGGTGCTAGCCGATGCCTTGCGCCAGCATTTTGGCCGTGAGGTGGAGATCAAATCACGGGTACGCGAAACGCGCGCGGCGTGGCTCACCATGGCGCAGCGTAATGCCGAATCGGCGTTGGCGGCCAAGCTCAGCCATCGCGGCCATACCGCCATGCGCTTTGCTGACTTGCAGCGCGTGCTGGCTTTAGCGGAACCCATCAAGCGCATGGAGTGTTTTGATATTTCGCACACGATGGGCGAAGCCACAGTGGCCTCCTGTGTGGTGTTTGATGCTGAAGGGCCGCGCAGCAGCGACTATCGCCGCTTTAATATCGAGGGTATTACCCCCGGTGATGATTACGCCGCCATGCATCAGGCCCTGATGCGCCGCTACAGCAAACTCGGCCCTAGCGATGAGCGGTTGCCCGATGTGCTGTTTATCGACGGCGGCAAGGGGCAGTTGAGTCAGGCCATCGATGTGCTGGCGACACTGGGCATTACCTCCGTGCAGCTGGTTGGCATTGCCAAAGGCGAAGGCCGCAAGCCGGGGCTGGAGACGCTGCATTTTCCCGAGCGCGAAGCACTGAACCTAGATGCGCAGTCGCCGGCCTTGCACCTGACGCAGCATATTCGCGATGAAGCGCATCGCTTTGCCATCACCGGCCATCGTGCGCGCCGCGCAAAGACGCGTAAAACTTCGACATTGGAAGGCATCGAGGGCATTGGGCCAGCGCGTCGGCGCGCCCTCATTCTGCACTTTGGCGGTCTACAGGAAGTGCTGCGCGCCAGCGCTCATGACCTCGCACGCGTCAACGGCATTAGCGAATCATTAGCACAAAGCCTTTACGCCGCCTTGCACAGTCATTGAACTTCTAGGATAGTCGTATGCCTCATTCGCATAGTATGGAGACGGCGTTGGCCGCACGACCGCTCTGGAACATCCCAAACATTCTTACTGTCTCGCGAGTCGCCTTAATTCCGGTGCTACTGGTGCTGGCGTACTCGCCTATTGGCTATCGCAATGAAATTGCCGCCGCCGTGTTTGCGATCGCTGCCGTCACCGACTGGTTCGATGGTTATTTGGCCCGCACACTCAATCAAGGTTCGGCCTTCGGTCGCTTTCTGGACCCAGTAGCCGACAAGCTAATGGTTGCTGCCGCGTTGATTTTATTGGTCGAATGGCACGCTCATGTGG
>JBDSQT010000022.1:0-12322 GCA_039929665.1 Paraperlucidibaca sp. | reverse complement strand
CGATACGCCTTTTTTCAGCAGCGCCAGATAGCTCTGATGCACATCATTTAATCCAGCAGGATACGGATCTTCAGGCGCCAAACGGTACGATGGCACATAGGTCGTGGCGCTGAGCGCCAGACTCAGACGGCTAGTCAATGGGCGATGCGTGCGCGGCGAACACATCACATAGCCGCCGCCATGCACATAAAATAGTACCTGCTCACTCGCGCCACTGGCTGGCGTAATGAGTTCGCAAGCGCGCCCATCTAAGGTGGTGCTACTAATAAGCGCGGCGCGCGGCACCAAACCATAGCGCAGCAGACCCTCCGTCAGGCGGCGCACTGTCGAGACTGATATGTTACTGGCCCATAACGGACGAATGCTGGCACGCAGGATGGCCGGCAAGGCGCGCTTAGCGACCCGACTCTGCAGGCGCTTCACACCGCTCAGGGGTAATGTAATAATCTCTGTGTTCATGCCTTAATCTCTGGTTTTGATCTTACTGAATCATGGAAAACGCTAAATATAGGCGATCTGGAACAAAATTTCGCCGTTTGCGTTGATGCCTGCGACTTGTTCTGGTATAAATCGCGCCCTCGCTTCGGCCGCCGTTGGGCGGCGAGCTGAATGAATTGCGGAGACTCATAATGTCCAAAGTTTGCCAAGTAACCGGCAAGCGTCCGATCGTTGGTAACAACGTGTCGCACGCAAACAACAAAACGAAGCGTCGCTTCGAACCGAATTTGCACTACAAACGTTTTTGGCTGGAAAGCGAAAAACGTTTTGTGCGCCTGCGCGTGACCACTAATGGCATGCGTACCATCGACAAACTGGGTGTTGACGTGATCGTTGCTGATCTGCGCGCTCAGGGCGTTAAAGTTTAAGCCGCAGGTAAAGGAGTCACATCATGCGCGATAAGATCCGTCTTGTGTCCACTGCTGGCACTGGCTATTTCTACACCACGACAAAGAACAAACGTACCATGCCGGAAAAAATGGAGATCAAAAAGTTTGATCCCAAAATCCGTCAACACGTGATGTTCAAAGAAGCCAAAATCAAGTAATTGCCGTTTTTTAGCAATTAGTTGCAGCTTCTCGCAAAAAAGCCCGGATATCCGGGCTTTTTTGTGTCTGCACTTTCGTAGTGCAGGCGCGCTTTAACTACTCAAAGCCAACACGCTGCACCCAACTGCCTCTGTCTTGATATGGCATCGTCACGCAGGCACTACCCGGTACAACCGACGAACCAGGGCCAATCACCCCAGACAAGGAACAGAGCTGACTACGCGGATGCACTCGCCGGCACTGCAGCAATAATGTCGGCGTGAGCTCACCGCCATTTGCACACATCTGACTCAATCGACTACTAGCCAACTGCATACTCGCACTGATGATTTGCTCAGTACTTCGTCCATTCGCCCATGAGACACGCGTAGCAATGCTCGAGCGCGCTGGAGCCAAAATACGCAGAGCCACATTATCCATCACACTTTGGTCAAAGACATGGCTGCCAACACCTGCAAACCGATCATAGGCACTCCCCTCACCTAAGGGCACATCGCGTAACTGCGCAAACAAAGAGTCACGTAAGGCGTTTATCCATACATCAAATACTGTCGCACCCGGCGTATCACGCGCCATCTCATCATTGATATCCAAGCCTTTGGCATAGTGACGACGATCCCAACTCAGCATCGTATCGATCAACGCACGAGTGGAGGCACTGAGTTGATTTGCCTGACTCGCGCGATACGTCTGTAGCAGGGGTAAAAATTCACGGGCTCGCGGATCAGTAGTCCCTACGGCTTCGTCGACAGCCATTAAGTCCGTAAATGCCCAGTCACGGCGACTCGCTAACAGATCGGCAATAATCGTCACACGCTGCCCCGCACCGCCGGGACGACTGGTGCTACCCAGCCCCTCACCATCGAGCCAGCCTAGCGCAGGCTTATTATTCCAGTTGGCTAGATAGCCTTGCGCAGGATCACGCACCTGCGGTGTCGCGCTAAACGGTAGCGTGCCATCGAAGTCGAATGCTCCAGTGCCTTTGATCGGCAACCGCATGTCGGTGCTCGGGTGGCGCTTGGCATGCAGTCCTGGGTGATAAAAAGCGATATGGCCATCACGCGTAGCCACTACCGTGTTCTCATTCCACGTCACCTGCGGCATCGCTGCATCAAACTCGGCAAAGCTTTTCGCGCGAGCCCACGCCTGAATACCCTCAATTGTCTCTGTTTCACGAAGCCATATGGCATAGCTGACACTGCGCCCTAGACCGGCCGCTGGATCACGCGCCACCAGCGGCCCATGTATCGTGCGACAAGCCTGAGCCGATGAGCTTAACAATGCCGGTAGTAGCGGCAAGCCTTGCGAAGCCGCACGGTACTTAATAGTTTCTTGGCGGCAGCTCATGTCCTTCCACTGACCATCGTGAAAATACTGATCTACTGAACACTCACTTTTAGCCTGCTGTGCTGTCGAGCACAGCGTTTCAATAAAGCTATCGATGGTTTTCGAATAGCCCGTGGTCAGGCCCCATGCCGCATAGTTGCTATAGCCAATGCCCACAGCGGGCAAAATCGGCACCGATGCCCCGCGCGCTGACATGCCCGGGATATTAATCTCAAACTCCACGAGCAGCAGCGGATAGGCATAGCCTAGCTGCGGACCAGCAACCATCAATGTGCCGCCACTTTTGGTACGACTAGGCGCTATGGCATAGGCGTGCGAGCCGCCGTGCAAATAGGCGCGCAGCTCATTCATGGCGACTTGCACGCGTCGTGTCAGCACCGCAGAGTCTGGCCGAGCAACCGATGCCTGCAGGGCTCCCCGATCAGCCAATGCTCGGTGAGGGCTAGCACTCACCCATGTCGATGGACGATCGCCCCATCGCCGAAGCGTCGATGCTGGGCGACTTACTTCTCGGGGCATAGCGCTGGCTAAGGCGCTCGATGCTGAGGTCGCCATCGCAATAATCGGTAGCTCGCAGGGTGCCGGTGCCGGAGAGGCTCCCGTGCCCGCGCCAGTCGCCAAGGTATCTGGCAGGCTCATTGCCCAAGTCGCCTGCTGATCAAACACTTGATCACGCGCCGCCAATGGCGTGCTGTGATTACTAAACTGGCGACCACCGGCCGGAACGCTGACTACGGCTTTTTGATCATCGAGCCAGGTAAAATCTAAGAAGGCATTTTTACCCGCCTGCGTGGAACCCAATGTGGCGCTGAGCGACTTCAGTAGCGCGACATTGGCCATTTCATTACCGCCTTCTGCGGCGACAAAGCGGGTTATGTAGACACCCGAAGCCAGCACATCGCTAACGGTAATGGGTTCGGGCAGGCTCGTTAGAAGACCATATTCAGCGGGCAGTAAGCTTGGATTGCCGCGCACCTCGGCAATATGCGCATTGACGCCATCAACATAGCCCACTAAAGAGGCTTTGGCTTCGTCCGATGCTCTATCGAACATGGCCTGATATTCGGCCTCTGTATAAGCCAGTACGCGCTGTTGAATATCCGCGGGCACCGCACTACAGCCCGTCAGCTCGGCCAAAGTGCCTTTTGCCGTGCGGCGCACGCCATCAAGCAAAAATAAGCGATCCGTCGCGACGGCATAACCGACGCCATACCATCCATCTCGCGTGTTGTTGGCGTAAATAATGGGCACACCAAAATCATCTCGATAGATCTCTACACCGGCCTTGGGAGACGCCGGGCTACCGGGGCGCGTGCCTAGCGCGGCTGGCTTGGCGCGAAACGACCAATACATTTCGCGCTGATCATCAATATGCGGGCCGTAGCTCGCGGGACTGCCACTGAGCAAACCTTGCGCTTGCCCAAGTAGGCTGACAAAGCCGCTTTGTCCCGGAGGCAACGCCGACTCAGCACGCAGCACGCGCGCAGCGGCATCTGTATTGGCGCCTGTAGAGCCCTGAGTGCCTGAGCTACTTCCACCACAAGCGGCTAACGCTAAGACAGCAACCGAGACACATAGCGCCGGCTGCCATGACAGATAAAATCGAGGTTTACGCATGGGCGATCCTGAGGAGGCTTTTTATTATTGTTTCTACACTGTAATACCAGTAGTGCGTACGTCCAAGCGTCGATGTCAGATTATTCGTCAACAATCGCCTTGTTTAGTCAATTTATCGCCGCTGTTCACCCTATACTCGGATTCTGTTTTTCATTGTTGGCGCTCTATGAACAACGCTCCTATCCTCGCTTGGCGCTGGCGCCACCATGCCCTACAAGCCATCGAACTCATCGACAATATTCGCTTAGATGATCTGCTTGGCATTGACCGCCAAAAAGCTGCCTTGCACAAAAACACCGCCCAGTTTGTTGCCGGCCTGCCCGCCAACCATGCCCTAATGACCGGCGCACGTGGCACCGGTAAGTCCAGCCTCGTGAAGGCCCTGCTCAATGAGTTTGCCGCTGATGGCCTGCGCCTAATCGAAGTGCCGCCACACGACCTCATCGATCTGCCAGAGATCGTCGCACCACTGCGCGGCAAACCTGAGCGCTTTATTTTGTATGTCGATGACTTTTCTGTCGCCAACGCCGACCCCGCCTTGATCGCCCTGAAAACGGCCCTCGACGGTGGCATTGAAGCCCCTGCCGACAATGTGCTTATCTACGCCACCAGTAACCGTCGCTTCCTCATGCCCACGGTGCATGCCGATAACCGCGAGTTTCAGTGGATAGACGACGAAATACATCCCGGCGAATCGACGGAAGAGAAAATTTCACTATCGGAGCGCTTCGGCCTCTGGCTGTCGTTTTTAGCCTTCTCGCAAAATGACTATGAGCGCTTAGTGCAGCACCACTTACAGCAACTTGGTTACACCGAATGGAATAAAGACATCCGCGCTGAAGCCCTACGCTGGGCTCAAACGCGAGCCTCACGCAGCGGACGCGTGGCACATCAGTTTGCCCGTCACTGGGTAGGCTCACAGCAACTCAACGTCCAACAATAATAGCCAAGAGGGAGTCTGCGGATGGCCACAGCCACCGAATCGAAAATCAACGCCGACAGCACCGAGCGCGAGTTACTCGATGCCTTGCGCAGCGGCCAACAGTCCGCTTGGGGCGAGGCCATGCGTCGCTTCGGTGGCGCCATGGTTGCTGCCGCACGCAGCATTGCCCCGCGCCATGCGGAAGATGCCGTGCAAGAAAGCTGGATTTCAGCCTATAGCGCCATCGCCAATTTTGAAGGTCGCTCAGGCCTGAAAACCTGGCTGGTGCGCATTGCCATGAACAAGTCTTACAACATGTTGCGCAGTCAAAAGCGTGAAGTGTCGCTAGAAGGCTTGGAGGGCGAACATGACCCATTGGCTAATGCCTTTGTGCCCGGCGGGCCATTTGGCATGCAATGGGGCGTGCAGTTTCAGCGCTGGACCGACGACACGCCACAGGCGCTGCTGGAGGCCCACGTGCTGCAAGACTGTATTGAGCATCACATGGCCGACCTGCCCGATGGCCAACGCATGGCACTGACCTTAAAGGACATTGAAGGCTTATCGCCGAAAGAAATTTGTAACACGCTGGCCATTTCGCCGTCTAACTTTCGTGTGTTACTGCACAGGGCGCGAATACGCGTATTTTCCATGGTGTCGCATTACGAGGAGACAGGTGAATGCTAAATTGCCGTGATGTTGGCACCAACGCCACCGAGTTCTTATCCGGTGCGTTGCCCTTAAAAACCAATTTGCTGGTGGTCTGGCATGTGCTGCGCTGCGGCAACTGCCGTCTCGCGGTTATCCAAATCATTACCATGCTGATGGCCTTGCGTAAGCGCAAAGCCAAACCGGTTAGCGATGAACAGGTGCAAGCTTGGCTGAAAGCGCTCGATGAGCATAATCACTCGCACCATCATCACTAATTGATTAGGCGCGCGACGGCGAGCTTCTCGCCAGAGGCCATTACAGTGAAAAAAACTCTTTTTGTATGTAACGTTGCTACTACCTTCGTTGTCTATGCTGTGACGATGGCGCAATAAAGAAGCCAAGCGTCCTAACCCTCGAGGGAATACCGATGAAAAAGTTACAGACTCTGACACCTATCGCTGCCATGTTGGTCCTTTCCATGACTGGCGTTGTGCATGCTGGCGATACTGCCGCTGCTAAAGCTGGCGAAGCTAAATGTGGCGCGGCGAAAACCGAAGCTACTCAAGCTAGCTGTGGCGCGAAAAAAGCTGAAGAAGCTAAGTGCGGTGCCAAGAAAGCTGAAGAAGCTAAATGTGGCGCGAACAAAGCAGCAGAAGCCAAGTGCGGTGCCAAAAAAGCTGAATCGCACGAAGGTAAGTGCGGCGAAGCCAAGTGCGGCGCTAAGAAGTAAGTTGACGATACTCGGATGAACGTTTCGCACTCCGCGTCCCGTTTTCCGGTGAATGGCACCGGCCTCGGTCTACGACGCAGCTTCATGGCTGAGTTTATGACCGAGTCGGCGACCATCTCGCATGCCTTACTACCCGATTTTTTTGAGATAGCCCCGGAAAACTGGATCGGTTTGGGTGGTCGTTACGCCCGAGACTTACGCCAAATGACCGAGCGCTATGCCTTTGTCTGTCATGGCTTATCGCTATCGATAGGCGGGCCGGCACCGCTCGATGTTGATTTGCTTAAACGTATTCGTGAGTTTCTTGATACGCATCAGATCCGCGCCTACTCCGAGCATCTGAGCTATACCGGCGATCAAGGCCATCTCTACGACTTACTGCCTATTCCGATGACGCGCGAAGCCGTTGACTATGTCGCTGCTCGCGTGCGCCAAGCACAAGATATTTTGGGTCGCCGCTTAGTACTTGAGAATGTCTCGACCTATGCCGCACCCGGCTCCGAAATGCCCGAGCATGAGTTCGTCAGCGAGGTCTTAAAAGCCGCCGACTGCGACCTCTTGCTCGATGTAAACAATATCGTGGTCAATAGCATTAACCACGGCTTTAACGCCCGCGAATACCTGCTCGCGCTGCCTGCCGAACGCATCAGCTATGTGCATATCGCTGGGCATTATCGCGAAGCGGATGACCTGCGCATCGACACCCATGGCGATGCTGTCTGTGATGATGTCTGGGCGCTACTCGATCAGGCTTATGCGCATTTTGGCGTACTGCCAACGCTGCTAGAGCGCGACTTCAATATCCCACCATTGGCTGAATTACTGAGTGAGATGCAGCTGATACGTCGCGCGCAAACACAGGCCGCCAGCCATGCTGCCTGAGTTTCAGCGCCTGCAGTACGCCTTCACGGCACATTTGCGCGACCCCCAAGCCGCGCCTGCGCCAGCCGGCATTAAGCCCGAGCGCCTAGCGACCTATCGCGAGCTGTTGTTTAACAATGTGATTAACTTTGTCGATATCACCTTCCCCATTGCCAAGGCGCAGTTAGGCGAAGCATTATGGTCGCGCTTAACACAGCGATTTTTCGCAGATTTTCACTGCACATCGCCATTTTTCTATGATATTTCGCTGCATTTTAGAGAATTTACCGCCGCACTTGATTGGCCCGAGCTCATCGCCCTACCGTGGCTTGAGTCACTCATGCATTACGAATGGATGGAACTAGTCGCCGACATAGACGAGCGGCCATTAACCGCCCGCCTCGATGCCGATGCACTGAGCCACTCACTCGCTGACAATCAGGATCCGCATTTACAACTCGCCGGCCCTGCCTGGGCGCTGGCCTATCAGTGGCGCGTCCACGAATGGCGCGAAAGCACCGACGTAAGCATCGTGGCACAACAGTCCGTGTGCCTGATGGCCTTGCGCGCCGACGACGCCGCACTGTCACTGCAAATCCATGAAATCACGCCCTTTGCGGCGTTTCTGCTCGAAACCCTAACGCAAACCGAGGCACCCGTAGCGGTCTCAGAGCTCATTGCTCGTGTTTGCAGCGCCATGCCGCAGGCCCGCTCGCAAGAGGTCGCGAGCATGGTACGCACTGTCCTACGCGATCTCATCGCACATGGGTTACGCTTGCAGCTCGCTTAACTGCCCCACTGCCTTCATGCCTGAACTTCCCGAAGTAGAAACCACTCGCCGCGGTCTGGCGCCACACTGTGTCGGCCGCCGCATTCGCGAGGTCAACGTGCATAACGCACGCCTGCGCTGGCCCGTCCCGGATAACTTAGCCGATGTGCTAGCCGGTCGCGTCGTGCAAAGCATCGAGCGTCGCGGCAAATACCTCCTGCTGTCTTGTAAGGCAGAAAATAGTGGTCACGTCGGTGTGCTGATGGTGCATTTGGGCATGTCCGGCAGTTTACGCTTGGTCGAGCCCGGCACGGCACGCAAAACCCATGACCATTTAGTGTTTTGCCTGAGCGATCGCGATGATGACTTAGATGCCGAGCCGCGCTGGGAATTGCGCTATCACGACCCACGGCGCTTCGGCTGCTGCTTGTGGCTGGAGCTGCCCGTCGAGCAACATCCACTACTGGCCTCGCTAGGGCCTGAGCCATTGACTGAAGCGTTTGATGATCAGCATCTGTTTCGCCTCAGCCGCGGCAAAGCCATGCCGATCAAAAGCTTTCTGATGGATAGCCATGTGGTGGTCGGGGTCGGGAATATTTACGCCAATGAAGTGCTATTTCGCGTTGGCATCCACCCGCTGCGTGAGGCCGGGCGAGTCAGTCAGGCGCGCTATGTGGCGCTGAGTGCGGCGGTGCGGGAGATTTTAACGCAGGCCATTGAGCGTGGCGGCACGACCTTGCGCGATTTTGTTAATGGCCAAGGCGAGCCCGGCTATTTTCAGCAGGAACTCAGTGTCTATGGCCGCGCCAATGAACCTTGCCGGCGCTGCACGAAAGCCCTCACGGAAGTCCGACTGAGTGCGCGTAGCACCGTATTTTGCACGCGCTGCCAGCGCTAGCAGACCATGCACCATCGGCATCTGTCTGCCAAAAGCACAGACTGAGGCGTTTCATGACAATGTACCCGTGTTTTTATTGTATGGTTCGCAGATTACACTCGTGATGAGCGCTACCAGCGCGCCTGTTGCACTCACATCGTTTGACTACTTACTGAACAAGGAGTGGCCATGTCCACACGCGTTATTTATCCCGGCACCTTCGATCCCGTCACCAATGGTCACAAAGACCTGATCGAGCGCGCCTCGCGCTTATTTGGTGAAGTGATCGTTTCGGTGGCCGCCAGCGATAAGAAAAAGCCGCTGTTTTCGCAGGCAGAACGCGTCAGTATGTTGCAAGAAGTGGTCGCGCACCTGCCCAATGTCCGCGTCGTTGGCTTCGACAAACTGTTGTCGTTTTTCGTCACCGAAATGAACGCCAATGTGGTGCTACGTGGCCTGCGTGCTGTCTCCGATTTCGAGTATGAGTTTCAGCTCGCCAACATGAATCGCCAGCTCAACAGTGAGTTCGAGACGGTGTTTTTAACGCCCTCGGAGCATCTGTCGTTTATCTCTTCAAGCTTGGTGCGCGAGATCGCCATTCTCGGTGGCGATGTCCAGCAATTCGTCTCACCGGTGGTGCTGCAAGCCTTTGCTGACAAACTCGGGCATGGCCCGCGCACGAGCTAACCATGGCGTTATTGATCACCGACGAATGCATTAATTGCGATGTCTGTGAGCCGGCATGCCCCAATCTGGCCATTTCCATGGGCCCAGAAATCTATGAGATAAACCACGCACTCTGCACTGAATGCGTGGGGCATTTCGATGAGCCTCAATGTGTCATGCTATGCCCTGTCGCCTGTATTCCCATCGACTCTGAGCATGTCGAAAGCCATGAGGAGCTGCTGGCGAAGTATGAGCGGCTGACGCTGGCCACCAAGGCCGCCCTATAGCAGCCACGCGCCGAGCCTCGCAATAACGCTACGTCAGCTAAGCGCGCAACTCAGCCCAATCACTTTCGCGACGCACTAGCGTCGGAGCCAACTGCTGCGCTAGCAAGGTGGCATTGCGCGTTACCAAACCATAGATCGATAGCTGCGGATTAGCGCCAATGCTGGTCGGAAATACCGAGCCATCCATGATGCTCAAGCTCTCCAGCTGATGATGCTGACCTTCGCTGTTTACCACCGACGTGCGCGGATCTTCGCCCATCGCGCAACCACCCATTAAGTGGGCCGAGCCCAGTCCTGTGCGGAATTTCTCGATGCTAAAGTCGGCAATCGCTGCCTTGGCTTGCGCCCAGCTTTGATACGCTGGCGTAGCCATTTGCATCATGCGCACCTGCTTAGCGCCGGCGGCAAATTGCATTTCTGCCATGGCCAAATAGGCACGCCGTATGCCATCCGCCAAACTGTCGGTCATCGGGTAGTCGAGCACGGGCGAGCCGTCATCCCGCAGACAGACACTGCCGCCGGGAGAGTCGTCGGTGAAGCCATCACGCATCAGCGCGATCATGCCGTTTAAATGGCCAAGGGCTTTCATGTCCTGTAATTGCGCCTCGCCAAAATTGCCCAGCAAGCCACCAATAAAGGCCGGCAGCATCGGCAACACTTCAACCTTAAAGCCCATCGGTCCGACCGCACCATCTTTCCATTGGAAATGGTCAGAGTATTGCGATTGCGGTGCGCCCGACCAACCATTCATCTCGCGCTGAAATTCGGCAAAGCTCGCACTCACTGGATGCACCATGGTGCGCTTACCTACGCGCTCATGCGGATCAGTGGCTTTCGAGCGCAGTAAAATACCCGGATTATTGATCGCACCGCCGGCCAAAATAGTGTGCCGAGCACGCACAGTGAGCAAGCGCCCCGTGGGCTTAAAGCCTTGCTCTGGCATACCTTCAGCGATCACTCCAGCGACACGACCATTCTCAATAATTAACTGGCTCACGCGTGCACGCTGATACAGCGATGCACCCTCGTTTAACGCACCAGGAATGGTCGTCACCAGCATCGACTGTTTAGCATTCGTCGGGCAACCCACGCCGCAATAACCTAAGTTCCAACAGCCCGCGACATTGCGCGGAATAGTGTGCCAGCTCCAGCCCAAGGCTTCGCAGCCGATGCGAATCACATCATTATTTGGGTTGGCGGGCACCATCCATGGATTAATGCTTAGGCGTTGCTCAGCGCGCGCAAACCACGGGGCCATGGCAGCAACATCGAGGCCTTTGACGCCATGCATAGCGGCCCAATGCTGCAGGGTTTCAGGCGGCGTACGAAAGCTTGAGGTCCAATTCACCGTGGTACTACCACCCACCGCGCGGCCCTGCAAAATAGTAAACGCGCCATCTTTTGTGGTGCGCCCACCGCCCTCTTGGTAGAGATCTCGGAAGGCTTCGGCCTCGCGCATTTTGAAGTCATCACTACTGCGCAGTGGGCCTTCTTCGAGCATGACCACGTTCAGGCCGGCTTGCGTCAAAATTTCTGCGGCGGTACCGCCGCCAGCGCCGGTACCAACGATCACTACATCGCATTCGATGCGTTGGTCTGCGCTCATTTCACCGGCGTGATATACCTGCCAGCCGCCGTCAATGCCGCGACGGATAGGGTCAATAATGCCTGCTACGGTAATACTCATGTCGTGCTCCTACGCTTGCTCACTAGACCACACGCACGGGCGCGATATAGCCAATGGCGGGCCAACTTTCAGGCAGCAAATACCAGCTGGCAGTAATGATTTTGACCAAGCCGGTATAACCAGCACGGAATAGGCCAACACTGCTGTGCTGCCAACGCGTGAGAAATGCTTGAAGGTCCTGCTCGCTGGCGTTGGGCCAGTCTGACCAGAGGCCAGCCGCTGCAACACGAGCAGGAGGCAGGCTGAGTAGATCAAAAAGTTGATAGAGCTGATCCATGACCGCTGGGCTGGTGTTGCCGACAAAGCCATCGATGGCGCCTAGTGCGCGCGATGTCGCGGCGGCTCGCGCCTCGCCAGTGGGCAATGCATTGGCCAAGACCACGGGAATTAGCGCGCTCAGCACGGCAATATCTTGCTCGCGCAAAAACAGCCGGTCACTTGCAGGAGTGGATTTAGCGCAGCCTGTCAGCAGCGCTGTAGCCGAGCCGGTGGCCAGCAAGAAGCCGCCCATCGCGCCAGTACGTAAAAAGTCTCGGCGGCTTAAGGCCGAGACCTGAGCTGTTGCTTGAGTTGAAGTCATCGCATCCTCAGTGTTGTTGTTTTTGAGGGATACCACAGGAATGTTGCCGCGCCTATTTCCATGCTGCTGAAACGATCACAAGCGCGCCTGCCAAGAAGCAAAACGGAGTCCGAAGACTCCGTTTTAACTCATTTTATTGGCCGAGGAACAGCTTTTTGATCAGCGTGTGCGAGGCTTTGTTAAACGGTGGCAGAATGTAGCGCACCGAATAAATCGACGCGCGCTCGAGCACCGCCTTCATATTGGAGTAAGTCTGGAAGCCTTCGTAGGCATGGTAGCGCC
>JBDSQT010000021.1:0-4669 GCA_039929665.1 Paraperlucidibaca sp. | reverse complement strand
CATCGGGCACCATGGTCACGCCAATGGCCAGCACCGCATGACCATTGTGGCGAATACTAAAGCTGGCGGGGTCTTCATAGCCGCTATAGACCTTGGCGATGTCGCCTAAGCGCAGCAAATTACCACCAGCTTCGACACTGACGCCGGCGACATCGGCGGCCGAATGTAAGCTGCCATCTATACGGGCAAAGACACGATCACTGGACGTGTCGATAGAGCCCGCTGGGCGCACCTGATTTTGCTGAGCAATGGCTTGAAATACGGCTTGCGGGGCTAGCCCCAGTGACGCTAAACGGCGTGTCGAGAGCTCGACATAAACCTTTTCATCCTGCTTGCCGAGAATATTGACCTTGTTGGTGTTCGGCACCGTTTGTAGTCGGCGCTTTACTAACTCGGCATATTCCTGCAGCTCGGCTTGCGTGATGCCATCGCCGCGCAGGGCATACAGCGAGGTGTACACATCGGTATATTCATCGTTATAGAACGGACCGCGCACGCCGGCTGGAAATTCACCGCGCATATCGCCGATTTTTTTGCGCGCCTGATACCACAGCTCTTTCAGCTCTGCACCTGAGTTTCGACCATCAATGCTCAGCGTCATGCCGCCATAGCCTTGGCGCGCAAAGCTTCGCACATTGTTCAGATGAGGCAGCTCTTGGACGGCCTGCTCCATGCGATTGAGCACTTCGTTTTGCACTTCTTCGGCGCTGGCACCGGGCCAAATAACGACCGCCGTCATCGCGGGCACATTAAAATTAGGGTCTTCTAATCGACCGAGTTTGGTAAATGAAAAAATGCCCGCCAGCAATGAAGAGATCATCAAAAATAAGACGATGGTGCGATGATTCACCGCCCATTCGGACAGATTGAAACCTTTCATGGATGCGCCCCGGCGGACGGCGGCAGGTTGAGACCCGCACCACTGCGCTCAATCGCGCGAACCTGCATTTTCGCATCGAGCTTTTGCACGCCCGCAATCACCACTTTGGCGCCATTCGGCACGCCGCTAACGGCGACTAAATCATTCTCATAACGCAGGACGTTTACCGGCTGTTTCTGCAACGTCGCCGACCTGTCATTGACCAGCCATACCGAGACCTCATCGCGTGCTTTCACCAGTGCGGTAGCAGGCAAAATAGTCGCCGTCGATGCCGCTCCTGTAGACGTCAATATCACCTGCGCAGTCATGCCCAAATGCAGCTGCGCGAGCTGCTGCGGTGTGACGTCAACTAAGGAAAAACGCGCGCGATACGTGCGCAAGGGCTGCGATGCCGTCGGCGATAGCTCGCGTAAATGCACCGCTACTCGCGCTGGGCTCGCGCCAAAAATATCCGCTTGCGCTGACTGCTTAGAAACACTGCTCATCAAGCTTTCGGGGATATCAGCGGCAACCTCCATTTCACCTGGCTTGGCCATCGACACCACGGGCACGCCCTCTCCCACCACCTGTCCGGCCTCTGCCCGAATAGCGGTAATCACGCCATCGTACGGTGCAACTAGGCTGGCATAGCGCAGGCGGTTGCGCGACAAATCGGCTTGGCGTTTAGCTTGATGAAATTGCGCTTTTGCAGCATCGGCACGGGCCGTTTGGCGCTCACTTTCCGCGACACTGATGGCACCTGCCGTTACCAAGGTAATCATGCGTTTCGCATCGGCACTCGCCTGATCATATTGCGCCTTCGCCACCAATACCTGGTCTTGCGCAGCAGCCGAGGCCAGCTGATAGTCGCTGCTGTCGAGCTGCAACAGTACCTGGCCTTTACGCACGACTTGGCCCAGCTCCACGGAACGCTTGCTAATACGCCCAGCCACTTGAAAGCCAATATCACTGGCATAACGCGCTACAACCACAGCAGGCACGCTGCGCTCTCTGCCCATCAGGGCTCCATCTTCGCCAACTGTCATCACTAGCACGGGGTGCTTAAAAGGCTCTGCCACCGAGGCATCAGATGAGCATGCGCCAAGGCTCAGGCCAGCGGCAGCAAACACCACGCCCGTGACAACGCGCCATGATTGAGGGCTAAATAGTGACGACATTGAACTCATGATGGCAGACTCAACAATGGTGGCGATTAGGCAAAGTGAACAGACTTTGACCATTAACTATACTATACCGTATAGTAATAAAGTCGATTTCATATACTGTCAAGTAAACCAATGAATAAGCCGCCACCCATTGTCGCCAAGCGCGGTCGTCCACGCGACCCAAAGCGCCTGCAAAAAATCATTGAGGCCGCATCGCAGCAGTTTCTTGAGTGCGGCTATGATCGCGCCAGCATGGACGCCGTTGCTGTAGCGGCAGGCGTCTCAAAAATGACGCTATACAATAATTTCGCCAGTAAAGACGCGCTATTTGAGTCCTGCGTGGCGTATCGCACCACGAGCATTTTTGCCGATTTTAATGACGACACGCTCGACCCCAAGCAGCCCAATGAAGCGCTCTATCTGATTGCCAAACAATTTGTCGCGCTCATGCGCGCAGATGATGTCATTCGAATACACCGCCTACTGTACGGTTTGGCGACCACACATCCGGATATATGCGCACGCTTTTTTAATGCTGGCCCGGAGCACGTCAATCAATTCGTGCAACGCTATTTACGCGCGGCTCATGCAGAAAAAAGCCTCTGTATTGACACTATTTCTTTGGCTGCCGACCAGTTTCTCGCGCTCCAATTAGGTCGGCCTCATTTGCGCGCCACCCTCGGCCTAGGCAAACCAGACGCCGAGACCGAGGAGCGATTACTGCGTGCCAATGTGGCATTTTTCACCGCGGCCTATGGCGCAAAGATCACGCCTACTTAGCCCGCAGCTACTTAGCCATATTTTCGTTGATGACGCCGCAACACCTTGTCGACTTTTGCCAAGGCCCGCTCCATGCGCTGGGCAATCGACACGCCCTCAAGGTCACTGGGTAACAGCACGGCCGAATGCGCCGCACAGAGTTGTTCTGCAGCTTGCCAGCGCCGCACCAACTGCGTTGCCCACTCGCGAAACGCCTGTGCCGCCAAAGGACGCTTCTCCAATGCACTCGCCAAGGTTAAGTGAAAGGTAACTTCAGGCCTCTTCAGCTTGCCTAATAGTCCTGGCAACTGCAGATACATGAGTGTGTCGTCTGAATGAATCGTACGAGAGGACTTGTGATAGGCCAAAACCGAGGCGAAATGGATGTGCTCATTGCTCGAGATGAAGTCAACGCCGGCAGGGGTAGAGAACTCAAAGTCATCGGCAAATAAGGCTGCAAAAGCCTCGGAGCCCGTCAGCTCAGGCTGCCACGGCAAGTCCGGAAATTTATCGATATGACGCTGCGTGCCATATAGCTTAGCGTGTGGATATTGCTGGTGTGCAGTGCGCACATGAACGGTATGAAACGGATGTAAATTGATAATAGCGTCAATGTCCGCGCCATTGTGGCTCAACTCATCGACCGTCGATTTCAGCTCACCGTGCAAGGTGTAGGCGTCGAGCAGTACAAACTTACCACTCTGCTGCCTGACCAACGATGCGTGGGTGCCGATGTTTACAATGCCGGCCACTTTAAACACACCACGAATATTCCAAAAGTCCTCGGCAATTTTGATTACTTCTTCTTTCATCGAACCAACACTCCGTGTAAATGTTGGCTCGATTAAACCATCTCACAAGTCGCGATGCGACCTCAGGCGCAGGCCGCATTGTGCATGGCTTCTGCCGCAGCAATGGTGTCTTGAGTATCCTCATATGACTGAAGCCACGCCTGATAGTTATGCACCGTCGGCACATCATTAGGGTGAAAACCGGGCCTGTAATAGCTCGCAAGCATGGGGATTAAGCGCGGAAACATGCCCTTGCGCGGTCCCAGCATCCAACCCAAGCTCTTAGCGTAGAGCTTGATCCGCTCAGTCTTGCTGTAGCCGTCCATGCCCAACATGAACCAAGGCGAGACTAGCGAATAGAGCGAAAACATGATGCTGGCGTGGGTCATGGCCGTGACTCGCGTGGCGTAGCCGACACCAGCAACTTTCTGCATGACATCGTAGGCCACAGCCTTGTGCTCCATCTCTTCGATCGCATGCCAAGCGAACATCGCGCGCACGCGTGGATCGGCACCTGCCATCATTTCTTTCTCTGCGAAAAACAAATCCGCCATCATCGCTGTGAAGTGCTCAAGTGCGGCCGTCATCGCGATGTTGTACTCAGCCGACATGTCCTTTAAACGCCGCTCGGTAATTTCACGCGTATGACGCGTGAAGGCGTCGATATTGATGCCCTGCCGACGTAAACGCTCATTGAAGCGCGTATGTACCTGCCCATGCTGACCTTCCTGCATGGTGAAGTCTTTTACCTCTTGCAGTAGGACTGGGTCGGTAATGCGGTCGCGATACGCGCGCACCGCCGATATGAAATAGCGCTCGCCATCCGGAAATGTTGATTGCACCGCATCGAAAACACGCGTGCGAAAAGCATCTCCAGCCATCCAATAGCGCGGAATATCGTCAGCATCTAAACCAAAGTCTAAATCCTTACGCACGACGATCTTTTCTTTATATTGGCTGCGGGCCATGGCATGTCTCCTCAATATGACGAAGCAGAGTCAGAACACATACTAGGTGTAACATTCAGGCCTTAGGGATAGTATTGCGACCAACAAGGAGCATTTAACGACAACATGAGCCACTATCTAGGCCTG
>JBDSQT010000020.1:0-4084 GCA_039929665.1 Paraperlucidibaca sp. | reverse complement strand
AGATCATCGAGCTTGGTGGCGAGATTCGCTTTAGTCAGCGTGTCGAAGATTTACACATTAGTGATGGTCATGTGCGTGGCGTGACGCTGGCCAGCGGCGAGCAGATTCGCAGTGATCATGTGGTATTGGCAGTCGGCCATAGTGCCCGCGATACCTTCCAGATGGTTCACGACCGGGGTGTCTATGTTGAGGCCAAGGCCTTCTCTATTGGCTTTCGCGCGGAGCATCCACAATCATTGATCGACGCCTGCCGTTTCGGGCCGCAAGCTGGCCATCCCATCCTCGGTGCGGCGGACTACAAACTCGTGCATCACGCCAAAAATGGCCGCTCGGTGTATAGCTTCTGCATGTGCCCTGGCGGCACGGTGGTGGCATCGTCTTCGGAGCCAGGGCGCGTAGTGACCAATGGCATGAGTCAGTACTCGCGCAACGAGCGCAATGCCAACAGCGCCATCGTGGTGGGCATTACGCCGGAGGATTATCCAGGCGGGCCCATGGCCGGCATTGAATTTCAGCGCCATTGGGAGTCACAGGCCTATGTGCTTGGCGGCAGCAATTATGATGCGCCGGGACAGCTCATCGGTGATTTTATCGCGGGTAGAGCATCAACGGAGCTAGGCAGTGTTCAGCCCTCATATAAGCCCGGTGTGAAGCTTGGCGAGTTGGATACGAGTTTGCCGGAATACGCTATTGCCGCTATTCGCGAGGCTTTACCGGCATTTAATAAGCAGATTCGCGGCTATGCCATGCACGATGCCATGCTTACCGGCGTTGAGACGCGCACGTCTTCGCCTATTCGTATTAAGCGCGGGGCAGACTTTCAGAGCATCAACACGAAAGGCCTGTACCCAGCGGGCGAAGGCGCGGGCTATGCCGGTGGCATTTTATCCGCAGGTGTAGATGGCATTAAGGTGGCGGAGGCAGTGGCGCTGAGCATGAAGTCAGCGCAGGCTCGCTAACAATAAGCCTGACTCCGGCCTGTTTCAGCTACAGCAGGTCTCAGGCCTTCTTCACAAACTCAGACTTCAGCTTCATGGCACCGATGCCATCAATTTTGCAGTCGATGTCATGGTCGCCATCGACTAAGCGAATATTTTTCACTTTGGTGCCGACCTTCACCACCAGCGATGAGCCTTTCACTTTGAGGTCTTTAATCACTGTGACGGTGTCGCCGTCATTGAGCTCATTGCCGTTAGCATCCTTGATAACACGGGTGTCATCAGTGCTTTCTGCGGCTGTCTTTGACCACTCGTGCGCACACTCTGGGCAGATGTAGTTGTTGCCATCTTCGTAGGTGTATGCCGATTGGCAGTGTGGGCAGACGGGTAAATTACTCATGGAAAATCCTAATCGTGGTGCCGCGAGCAACAGTGCCAGCTTAAGCGTCCGCTAGCGCCTGCGCCTCGGCCAGATCTAGTGTGCCTTCGTAAATCGCACGGCCAGTAATTGTGCCAATCACGCCATCGCCGCTGACACGCAGTAACGCGCGGATATCGTCGAGGTTGGTGACGCCGCCGGAGGCGATGATGGGCAGGCCGGAGTCGCGCGCCAACGCAGCAGTGGCTTCGACATTAACGCCCTGCATCATGCCGTCGCGTGCAATATCGGTGTAGACGATGGCGCTGATGCCATCGGCCTTAAATTGGCGAGCCAAATCGACGGCTTGCACGCTCGACACTTCAGCCCAGCCATCGGTAGCTACCCAGCCATCTTTAGCATCGATGCCAACAATGACTCTACCTGGAAAGGCGCGGCAGGCCTCGCGGACAAAGGCCGGCTCTTTCACTGCTTTGGTGCCTAAAATGACATAGGACACGCCCGCGCGAACATAGGCTTCGATGGTCTCTAGCGAGCGGATGCCGCCGCCGATTTGCACCGGCAGCTTTGGCCAGCGCGTGGCAATGGCGCGAACGATTTCGCCATTGACGGGTTCGCCAGCGAAGGCGCCATTAAGGTCGACTAAATGCAGACGGCGAGCGCCCTGCTCAAGCCATTGCGCCGCCACCGCGATAGGGTCGTCGGAAAATACCGTGTCGTCTTCCATGCGGCCTTGCTTAAGGCGAACGCAGGCACCGTCTTTGAGATCAATGGCGGGGATAATTAACATGGGATGCTCCAGTGCAACGGCTCACAGGCCTGCAAATGAATTAGGGGTTCCAGCGGAGAAAGTTTTGCAGCAGGCGTAAGCCATCGTGCGCACTTTTTTCGGGATGAAATTGCACGGCAAAGACATTGTCTTTGGCGATAGCACAGGAAAACGGAAGGCCATAGTCGCAACTGCCCACGCTCAGTGCAGGGTTGCTGGGTAAGCAGTAATAGCTGTGCACGAAGTAGAAGCGTGAGTCATCAGCGATGCCATCCCAGAGCGGATGTTCACGCTGCTGAGTCACGGTGTTCCAGCCCATATGCGGGACTTTCAGGCGCTGCGCCTCAACGGCTGGCACGTCAGTGAAATTCTTCACCGAGCCAGGATATAGACCCAAGCAATCAACACCGCCGTTTTCATCTGAGCGTGTGAGCATGGCCTGCATGCCGACACAAATGCCGAGCAATGGCTTTTCGTTAATCAGCTCGCGCACCAAATGGTCGATACCGTGCTCATGCATCGCCGCCATACAATCGCGCATCGCGCCTTGGCCGGGCAATACCACACGGTCGGCGGCACGAATGGTCGCCACATCATCGGTGATGACCACGCGCGTAGCGCCAACGTGTTCGAGTGCTTTGGCTACCGAGTGTAGGTTGCCCATGCCATAGTCGAGAACAGCAACTGAGGTCACAGCGAGCCCTTTGTCGACGGCATTTGGCCGCTCATACGCGGGTCGAGCTCGACCGCCATGCGCAGTGCGCGACCGAAGGCTTTAAACAGCGTTTCGGCTTGATGGTGAGCATTACGGCCGCGCAGATTGTCTAAGTGCAGCGTGACGCCGGCGTGGTTGACGAAGCCTTGGAAGAACTCAAAAAACAGGTCGACGTCGAATTGGCCAATGTGGCTGCGGGTAAATTCGCAGTGCATTTCCAAGCCAGGACGGCCGGAGAGGTCGATCACCACGCGCGACAGTGCCTCGTCGAGCGGTACATAGGCATGGCCATAGCGCCGTACGCCGGTTTTATCGCCAAGTGCTTTAGCAAACGCCTGACCCAGCGTGATGCCGCAGTCTTCAGCACTGTGATGGTCATCGATGAAGTTATCGCCATCGCATACAAGCTCGATGTCGATCAGGCCGTGACGCACGACTTGGTCGAGCATGTGGTCGAGAAACGCCATGCCGGTGCGCAGGTCGCACTGGCCGGTGCCATCGAGATTCACGCGTGCACGAATCTTGGTCTCTTTGGTGTTACGCACCACTTCCGCTTGGCGAGCGCTCATGCTCATTCTCAACTTAGCCGACAAAAATGCATTATAGCCTTGCGCGCGCGAAACTGCATGGCTTGTGCGCGCCGCCATGCTCTACACTCGGTGAAAATGTAATGAGTCGATGCCATGCCCCTGACTGCCAAAGCCCATGCCCTGCCCCTTGAGCCCGAGTTAGCTGAGCGCTTAGCGCGCTTTCAGCCACCGGCCAGCACTCAGGCGCCAAGCCCAGATGCCACGCTATATGTGGGCTGGTTTAATACCAAGCCAATTGCCGCGGCGTGGGCCTTAGGTGCAGATAATGCGCGTCACCTCAGCGGGTTTGCTATTCACCCTGCCACTAGGGGTCGTGATGTGTTGGCGCAGTTAGTAGCCGCCATGCGCATACAAGAGTGTGGCGCAGGTCGGCGCGTGTTAAGTAGTGATGAATATGCGGCTGTAGATAAATCTATCTAGCTCCGTAACTAGATCTCGACCCGGCTCAGGCACCTCGCTACAATGCGCAATCTACGCGCTGCGGGCGTCGTATAATGGTAATACCCTAGCTTCCCAAGCTAGAGCCGTGGGTTCGATTCCCATCGCCCGCTCCAAAATATTGTTTTAGCAGTTCCCGCCAAGTCTAAAAAGCGCCCTTCAATCCAGTTAAACCGCCTATCTAAGCGTCTGTTGAGTCCTATGAGGTCACAGTGGGTTCACTGGAAGCCGATCTTATTAGCGAGTATAAGTGTG
>JBDSQT010000019.1:0-10542 GCA_039929665.1 Paraperlucidibaca sp. | reverse complement strand
GCCATCAGCCGTTTGCTGCCAAACGCTGCCTTTTGGGCTCGTCGTAACTTTATCGGAAGCCAATTTGCGCCCGCGCTTGGCTCTGCCGAGTGGCGCTACACCGGGTGCGAGCTGGGCATCTTCAGGCGGCCGAAAGCGCAGTGCCGCGGTGGGCACACGCAGGACATTTTTGCGCTCTTGCGTATCAATCGTGACATAGGCCGTCATGCCCGGCAGCAGCAGGCCATCGGCATTGTCGACACGAATTATCACCGCATAGGTCACCACGTTTTGCTCGGTTAGCGGGTTCAGCCGAACCTGCGCAACCGCTCCAGTAAAGCGCTTATTGGGATAGGCATCGACACGAAACTTCGCGGTCTGATCAACCCGAATGCCGCCAATATCGGACTCGGTAAAGTAGGCGTCGATATTCATTTGCCGGAGATCTTGGGCGATTTTATAGAGCTCAGGTGTTTGAAAGCTCGCGGTCACGGTTTGGCCAACATCGACTGCGCGTGACACCACGACACCGGAGACCGGTGAGCGGATCACCGCATAGCTCAGGTTGACTTGGTCGCGTTGTACTTGCGCACGAGCTTGCGCCACACGTGCCTTGGCTTCGGCTAGGGCTTGCTGGGCTTGATCAACTTCTTGTGTGGAGGCAAAGCCTTCGCTGGCCAAGGGGCCAATGCGCCGCCAATTCGCCTCGGCCAAGGTCAGCCCAGATTGGGCGCTGGCTTGATTGGCCCGCGACTGAGTGATCTGCGCTTGCAGCAACGAGTCATCGAGGCGCATCAGCACTTGG
The DNA here is from genome assembly GCA_039929665.1 of Paraperlucidibaca sp. Lineage (GTDB taxonomy): Bacteria > Pseudomonadota > Gammaproteobacteria > Pseudomonadales > Moraxellaceae > Perlucidibaca. The sequence continues at coordinate 9,758 of JBDSQT010000019.1, read as the reverse complement.
CCGGCGCTGACCTTGTCGTTGAAGTCGGCGGTATAGGAGGTGACGATGCCGGAGACTTGTGTGCCTACAGAGACCAGTGTGACGGGGCTAAGCTGGCCGTTGGCGGAGACGGTTTGGGCAATGTCACCACGATCGACAGTGGCGAATTCATAGCGCGGCGCATCACTGTCGCTAAAGCAGCTGCGTAATATGAAGGCAGCGATAATGACAAGGCCGAAGCCCACCAGCCAACGAAGACGAGAGGCGATCATGGTTGAATATCCTGAAAAGCGGCATCGGGGGAGGCAGCCAGTAAGCCGGCGGCGCGGGCGAGCTGGACGCGAGCACTAGCCCAGTCGAAGCGGGAGCGTGCCTGTTGTTGGCGAGCATCAGCCAGCGTGCTTTGTGCGCTTAAGACATTGAGCACATTACCCAGTCCTGCACGATAGCGCGCTAAGGCGGCACGACTGGACTCACTCGCCGAGGTCAGCAAACTGTCGCTAGCATCGATGCGCGAGCGGGCGGTGGTGAGTTGCTGCCATGCGAGCCAGACCTCCAGTCCAACCTGCTGGCGAATACGATCGAGCTCAAGGCTTTGTTGGCTAATTTGACCTTGCGCTGTGCGCTCCTGATAGCGTTGTTGAAAACCAGTAAATAGCGGCAGCGTAGCGGTAAGCGCGACTTGCCCAGCCTCGCGCTGCCCGAGACTATTGCGGCTATCGCCAGCGCTGGCATTGAGGCTGATGCGCGGGAGGCGTTGCGCGGCGAGCTGGTCGAGCGTGGATTCAGCGGCAGCGACTTGCTGCTGTTGGGCGATGCGCTCAGGTCGACGCTCATCGGCCAGTTGCATTAAAGTGGCAAGTGCAGGTGGTGTGCCGAGCTGCATGGGGTCGGGCAGCGTTGTCTCTGGCATTAAGACGGTATTGGCTGAGTAGTTGGCCAGTACCGCAAGTTGACCATTGCTGGCGGCCAATTCGCCTTCACGCTGGATGAGCACGAGCTGTGCTTGCGCTAGTGCAGTTTGTGCTTGCAGGGTGTCTTCACGGGTGCCAACGCCTACTGTGATGCGCTTTTCGGCGGCTTCAGCGGTTTCCTTGGCCGCGGCTAGCGAGGCTTTCGCGCTAGCCACGCTGGCGTCACTGGCAAGGCGGTTAAACCAGGTGCTAACGGCTTGTGCGGCAAGGCTGTGCACACTGGCCTCACTGCTGGCTTGCAGACTGCGGAGTGTATTTTTTGCTTGCGCGACACCGGCCTCGCGGCCACCAAAGTCGTATAGCAGCCAGCTGGCATTGGCGCTAAGCGTGCGTTGATCGGGGTCGCTGCCGGCTAAGCGATCGCCGAAGTCACGGCTGCTGCTGGCGCTAGCACTAAGGCTGGGGTAATAGCCGGCTTTGGCAACGCCGACTTGCTCACGCTGGGTTTGTACCCGCTGCCATGCGGCGCGCGTGTCAAGGTTGGCGCAGAGGCTGCGTTCGATATAGCGACCGAGACTGAGTTGCGGGTCTTGGCGTATATCTAGGCAGCTGGCAGCAGGCTCACCTATGGCACTAGGTGTCGCATTGACGCTGCCTATAAATAATCCGGCGACGATCACTAGTGTTGTAGATCGCCAAGCAGCTGATTTCATCAGCTGCTATCTCGCGATAACGCGGCGCGGATGGCTTCCTCAAGCGTGCTATGCAGGAAGCGATAGTCGGCGCTGAGTAGGCGGCTGGGCATCACGCGCTGGCCATCGAGCAAGAGCGTGGACATCTCGCCAAGGCCAAGCTTGAGCACGCCAGCGGGCACGCGCAAAAATGCTGGCCGCCGTAAGAGTCGTGCCAAGGTGCGGGTGAACTCGGCATTGCTGACTGGCGCAGGCGCGGTCAGGTTAAACACGCCGTTGAGCGCGCGGTCGGTGAGCATGCGCAACATCACTTGCACCACATCGCTGCGCGATACCCAGGATAAATACTGCTCGCCACTGCCCAACACACCGCCAAGGCCCAAACCAAACACTGGCAGTAGACGGCGGAGCATGCCGCCGCCAGGGCCTATGACGACACCTAAACGCAAAATACAGACGCGCATATTGGGTGCGGCGGCGGCAAGTGCAGCGGCTTCCCAGTCGCGGCAAAGATGATGGGTGTAGTCGCCACTTTCAGCCGGCGACTCCTCGTCTAAGATGCGTTCACCTTGGCTGCCATACCAGCCCACGGCGGAGCCAGAGATGAGGACGCTGGGTGTGTGCTTGGCACGCCGGAGCCAGTCGCCGAGAGACTCGGTGAGTAATACGCGGCTGGCATGAAGCTCGAGGCGGCGTTGATTGGTCCAGGGTTTATCGGCAATACCTTCGCCGGCTAGATTGATCACCGCATCGAAGACCTCATCGCGCCCTAGGGCGTCGAGCGAGGAGACAAAGCGCAGGCGGCCGGTGTCGGTCCAGGCGGCATATTGTTTGGCCATCTTCTCGGGTTGGCGGGTCAGCAGCGTGAGTCGGTCACCCTGTGCTTGATCTGGCGCGCCTGCCAAGACCGGTACGAGCTGGGCACCAATAAATCCGGTGCCACCAGTGATCAAAATATTCATCGCAGGTATCCCTGTGTCATCATCGATCATTGCAGTCTAATGTGGCTGTGGGCATTGTGCCTATGGCGGATGATGAACAGAAGCACAGCACAAACAGATCCGGTGAGCTTTACATGACTTTACCTAGCGCCCCTGACCAATCAAATGCGTCGAAAACGCCTATTGGTATCAAGCCTGTGGGCTCTAAAAAGCTGTCCGTGCATCTCGTGACGGGCTTTTTAGGCGCAGGCAAAACCTCGCTGATTTCGCGCTGGATGGCCGCCAAGCCAGTCGCTGAGCGCTGGGCTATTGTGGTCAATGAGTTTGGCCAGATCGGCATCGACCAGACCGCGTGGGCGGGTGATGATGTGTTTATTCAGGAGGTCGCCGGCGGTTGTATTTGCTGTCTGCAAAATATGCCGCTGCAGCTGGCCTTAGGAAAAATCACCAGTCGCGGTGATATCGATAGATTAATTATTGAGCCCACAGGCTTGGGTCATCCCACGCAAATAATCGAGACCTTGCAGGAGCCACACTGGCAGCCGTATTTACACGTGGCGGCGAGTGTCTGCGTGCTTGATGCACGGATGCTCAATGACGCTCGAGTGCGTGAGCACGAGACCTTTAGTGCGCAAGTGGCGGTGGCCGAGGTGTTGCTGTTTAGCAAGGCGGATGTGCTGACGCTTAGCGAGCGCACGGCCGCGGAGCATTTTGCCGCCGGGCTATCGCCAGTGAAGGCTTTAGTAGCTTTTGTTGGGCCTGATGAGGCGTGTATGGAGGCTCTGGCCGTGGCGCCACGGCCACCTAAGCAGCAGCGGCGAAGTTTGCTGCATCGATCGCCAGCGCTGGCGTCGGCGTCGGCTTCGGCTTCGCAAGATAAGCTCAGTGCTGAACAAGCGGCAACGCTAGCCACTGAAGCCGCGCAGGCAAAAGTCCCGCCCTACCACTATCATGAGGCGGCACAGGAGCACTTTATTGGTGGCTGGATATTGCCGGCGAACTGGTGCTTTTGTCACGATGACCTGCTCACTGAGCTGATGACATGGCGCGATGCCGAGCGTGTCAAAGGCGTGTTTCATACCGATAAAGGCTGGATTTTCTTCAATGCCACCGCCTTGGACTTGGCGGTGCGCTCAAGCGAGTACCGTAGTGATAGTCGCGTCGAAGTCATCAGCCCAAGCGAGATCGATTGGGCTGAGCGGGAGCAGCGTTTGTTAGCCTGCCTTATCGCTGAGGCGGCCAAGACGAACACTGCGTTGCCAGCTGATCAGCAGCAGCAGCAAGCACAGCAGTAGCACTGGCCATACGCCCGTGCGCTGCCATGGCGTCAAGCCTTGCGCAGGATAGATCTCGCCGCGCAATACCGTGCGCGTAAACGACGCTGCCTGACTCACCACCTGACCTTGCGGGTCGATAATGGCGGTAACGCCATTATTGGTGGCGCGCACGATGTAGCGACCAGTTTCTTTAGCGCGCATGCGCACCATTTGAAAGTGCTGTGCCGGGCCAATCGAGTGGCCAAACCAACCGTCATTACTGACAGTGACTAAAAAGTCCACGTTCGATAAGCGCTGCACCAATGACGGGTAGGCGATTTCATAGCAAATGAATGGAGCCAGTGTGCGGCCCTTCACCAGCAAAGGCCCTTGTGTGTCCGGGCCCCAGCTAAAGCTCGACATGGGAAGGTCGAAAAACGGAATCGCGCCGCGTATCCATTGTTCAAACGGGATGTATTCGCCAATCGGCACGAGCTGCTGCTTATGATAAATGCCTAAGCCGTCGCCCGAGGCCATGATGCTGTTGTAAAACAGCACACCGCTACGGTCGTTATTCCAAGTAGCGTAGGGGATACCGGTGACAAAGGCGCTGCCACTTTTCAGGGCGTGATAGTCCAGCTCAGTCAGTAGGTCGCGGGCTTCGTGAGCAAATTGTGGAATGGCCGCTTCAGGCCAAATAACTAAGTCACGACCCCATTCGCTCTCAAATAGCGTTTGATAAATCGTCGTGGTTTTGTCGCGCCATTCCAGCGCCCATTTTGACTCTTGTGGGATGTCGCCTTGCACTAAACTCACGCTCATTGGCGCGCTACGGTCGATGCTCGTCCATTGGATCGGTGCCAACAAACCACCGGCAATCCAAGTCAACGCAAGCGCGACAATCGCACCAGGGGCGGCCTTGCCATGGCGTAAAATAGTCAGCAAGGCAATGGCACTAATGCCGACGGCCAGGCTCACACCGTAGATGCCTAGTAGTGGTGCCCAACCTGCCAATGGCGTATCGATAAAACCATAGCCGGTCATTAGCCACGGGAAGCCGGTGAGTACCCATGAGCGCAGCCATTCGCCAAACACCAAGAGCGCTGGCAGTGCTAGCCAGCTTAGGCGCCAGAGCTTAAGGCGGCCATAGAGCCAGCCACCGGGAACAAACAAAAGTGCCATGACCAGTGCGACGATGCAGAGCATCAGTACCGAGACCGGCCAGCTGGTATTGCCATAGTCGTGCATGGACACCAGCAGCCAGCTGCCGCCGTGCAACCATAGGCCAACACCAAAGGCATAGTGTAGCCACGCACTGCGCCGCGCCGTGCTGCACTCTAGCAGGCTGGCAAACAGGGCGAGCGCCAGCAGTGCCACAGGCCACGCGTTATAGGGCGCCAAACCGAAGGGCATGAGCGCGCCCAGTAGCAGTGCGACTGGCATCCGCGCAGGGGTTTGACGCAGTGCGTCGAGCAGGGCAAAAAAGCGTTTCATGGCTTAGCGGACTTCAACTTTTAGCAGGCGGATGGTGCGGTTGTCGGCTTGCAGCACGGTGAAGCGCCAACGCTCCAGTTCAATGACCTCACCTTGTTCGGGCAAGCGCTCGAAGCCATTGAGGATGATTCCGGCAATCGTGTCGAAATCATCATTGCTGAAGTTGCTGCCGAAGGATTCATTGAACTCGGCAATCGGCGTGAAGGCCTTTACCAGCCATTCGCCGGGATGCATTTCGCGAATATCTTGATCTTCATCGCTTTCTACTTCGTCATGCTCGTCATCGATTTCGCCGACAATTTGTTCCAATGCGTCTTCGAGTGTGACTAAGCCAGCAATGCCGCCGTATTCATTGACGACGATGGCCATATGGCTTTTTTTGCTACGAAATTCGCGGATGAGCTTGTCCAAATGCGTGGACTCAGGCACAAAAAACGCTGGCCGCAAAAATTCCATCACGGTGGCGTTATCGCGATGATCATTGACAAGTTTGAGCAGATCTTTGGCAAACAAAATGCCCACGACTTCATCGGGGTTATCTGTGGCAATCACCGGAAAGCGCGAGTGAGCTGATTCAATCAGTCCAGCCATTGACTCGCTGACGGTGTCATCGGCACGCAACGCGACCATTTGCGCGCGAGGAATCATGATCTCGCGGACTTGGCGCTCGGAGACTTTTAGTGTGGACTCAATAATGCGCTGTGCTTCGACGTCCATCAGGCCGCGCTTGGCTGACTCACGAATAATTTCGAGTAGCTCTTCGCGGGTGTTGATTTCGCCACTCCAGGCGTCCGCCAAGCGGCTTAACCACGATTTCGATGTGTCTCCAGACGATCGACCCTCGCTCATGGCGATGTTTTCCTCTCTACAGGTGTGATGTGCGTGTTGTTCACGATGTCGTCGTCATCATACGGGTTATCGATGCCAAGACACGATAATATCTCAAGCTCTAGTGGCTCCATGCGTGCTGCATCATCAGCTTCAATGTGGTCATGGCCGAGTAAATGCAAGCCGCCGTGCACGATCATATGTGCCCAATGTGCCGCCAAGGGCTTGCCTTGCTCAATGGCCTCAGCCGCGACCACGTCAGCGCAAATCGCCAAATCACCCAAGGGTCGCTCATCAAGTTCGGCGAGTAAGGCTTCAGGCAAGTCAGCTGAAAATGACAGCACGTTAGTGGCGTAGTCTTTGTCGCGATACTGCGCATTCAATATGCGGCCTTCTTCGCGGCCGACCACGCGGATATCGACCGAGCAGGACTGAGTAATGCCAACGATCTGCAGCACAGCGTCAAAATAGCGCTGGCAATCGGCCTCGGTCGGCAGGCCTTCAGCACTGACATCGTCATCGATATCGAGCCAGACATTAATGGCCATGGCGATTTCTCGGCGTTGGCTGCGTGTCGTGCGGACTGAATGTCAGCGCACTGGTGGCGTGTTCGAGCGTATTCAAAAGGGCGATATTCTCTATTAATCGGCGGCCAGAGAATAACCGAAATTTCCCTGTCGCGGCAGTCATCGCGACTACCGCGAGCAGACACGAAGGCGGCCTATAAAAACACGGGGTAAACTGATTGGCGATCGGACAGGTGTCTGATATGTTCGAGGCATTGATTAGCGATTAACCACTATCGCGTTTAGGTAATTCGCGGCACTGCCGATAAGAATAAATATAAAGACTAGAAGGCCTGTCATGACATCATCAACTTCGCATCATCTGTATCCGCACGCCAGCAAACGGGCGCATGCCCTAGGCTGGCTTATGGCTGCCACGGTACGCCCCCTTGCCAGCACGTTGGTGCGCTCGCCTGAGGGCCTAATGGCATTGCGTAAGACCTTTCGTGGCTTGGGCACTATTCTTAAACGCTCGCCTAAAGCAGTGCGCATTACGCCAGTGCATCAAGCTGATGTGCGCGGCGAATGGGTGGTGGCTGCACGTGCACAAGAAGCTTCGCGCGTGGTCTTGTACCTTCATGGTGGCGGCTATTTTTTTGGCTCTGGCGCACTACACCGTCAAGTCACCTGGCGACTCTCGGACGCGCTCGCGCGACCGGTATTGGCGATCGATTACCGCTTAGCGCCACGCCATAGTTTCGAGGCCTGGCGCGATGATGCCGTGTCGGCCTACCAGCATCTGCTTAATCAAGGCTATGCCGGCTCAGACATTACCGTGGCCGGTGATTCAGCCGGTGGGCATTTAACCTTGGTGTTGCTACAAACTTTGCGTGATCGAGGCATTAGCCTGCCGCGTGCCGCCATTTGTATTTCGCCATGGACAGACTTAAGTGGCGAATCCTTGGCGCTGACCGCCAACTCGCGGCGTGACCCGTATATTCCAGCTAATGCGCTGCGCTTTATCAGCCGCTTTCTGACCCGCAACCGCAGCCCTTTTGATGCGCTGGTGTCGCCGGTGCATGGTGATTTCCGTGGCCTGCCACCGATTTATGTCATGGTTGGCTCCACAGAAATCTTACGCGATGATGCTCGACGTATGGTCGAACGTGCGCGCAGTGCAGGCGTCAGTGTGCGCTACGAAGAGTGGCATCGCATGCCGCATGTGTTTCCGATCATGGCGGCTGTATTGCCTGAGGGGCGCTTAGCATTTCGCCAGATGCGCGACTTTATTGTGCGAGTTGAAGCGCCAGCATTGTCGTTGGTGGCCTAGGACAGGTAGCATGCGTGACCATGGCGACAGCTCCGTCGCCCGAGTCTCGGTAACTACTCAGGTCACTCCACACCATGTCATCTCCTGCTGAAATCACCAAAGCCGAACATAAACGCATCCGCGCCTTGCAACAAAAGGCTGGCCGCCGCGAGCAGTCGGCGTTTTTGGTCGAAGGCGCTAAAAGCGTGCACGAATTGCTAGCCTCTGACTGGCCCGTGGTTGCGGTATACGCCAGCCATGAGCAAGCCGCTGAGTTTCGCGAGGCTACTAGCCGTCGTGGTTTGCGCTTGATTGAAGTCAGCGCCAGCCTATTAAGTAGCTTGGGTAGTTACACCAATAACGAATCGGCCTTGGCGGTGGCGGGCATGCGTGCGTGGCGCGCCATGCCGCTACGCGAAGGCCAGCTCACCTTGGCGCTCGATGAACTGCGCGACCCCGGCAACCTCGGCACGATTTTGCGCCTCGCAGACTGGTATGGCGTGAGCCAAATCGTCGCCTCGCAGACCACCACCGAACTGTTTAATCCGAAAGTCATTGCCGCCAGCATGGGCTCGTTTTTGCGCATGCCATTTCATGTCGTTGACTTGCCTGAGTGGCTGGCTGCTGCGCGCGCTTCGGCGATTGTGTGCGGCGCGGTGATGGATGGCGAGAGCACTCATGCCTTGCGTGGTCCGCTGTTTTCTTCACAGCAGCCCGGCGTACTGGTCATTGGTAACGAGTCCAATGGCATTAGCGCGGCGATTGCCTCACAGCTCAGTGAGCGGGTCAGCATTCCGTGCTTTGGTCAGGCTGAGTCGCTAAACGTTGGCGTGGCAACGGGTATTTTGCTGGACCAGTGGCGCCGCGATGCGCGCTTAAGAGGCTGAGTTATGTTGATGGCGCTGTTGTTTGTGGCCGCGGGCATTGCCGTGCTGGTGGCTGGTGGCGAGCTTATGCTGCGTGGTGCTGTGCGCTTAGCCACCCTCTGGCGCTTATCGCCAGCGGTGATTGGTTTGACTGTGGTAGCCGCTGGGACCTCGATCCCTGAGCTAGCGGTGAGCGGTGTGGCGGCAGCACAAGGCAGTGCCGATATCGCCATGGCCAATGTGGTTGGCTCAAACATTTTCAATATGGCGTTTATTCTTGGCCTATGCGCCATGATTCGCCCATTTGCGATTGCCGGTAATACGCTGAGGCTTGAATACCCGGTGCTGTTGCTGATGACCTTATTCGGTCTCGTTATTGCTCAGGATTTGCTGATCAGCCGGCTTGATGCGCTGCTCTGTATCGCCTTTTATATCGGTTTTACGGCCTATGTCGTGCAGCTTGTGCGCGGTCAGGCGAGTGCAGTCGAGCTCGAGCATTTAGATGCTGGAACGCTAGAGTTGCTTGCCTTAGATGCGCCGCCAACACTGCTGCGCAGCCTAGGTTTGGTTGCCGGAGGTGTGGCACTGTTGGCATTAGGCGCACAGCTTACCGTGCACGGCGCATCGGATTTGGCGCGACTCTGGGGCTGGTCGGAGCGCCTGATTGGCTTGACCATCGTGTCAATAGGCACCGGCTTACCCGAGGTCGTAGCGTCATTGGTGTCGAGCCTGCGTGGGCGCAGTGATATGGCCGTTGGCAATATTATCGGCTCGAACTTGTTTAATATTTTGATGGTCGTCGGGATCACCGCGGGTATTGCGCCATTGCCGGTGTCGGCTGCGCTCTTTAACAGCGATATGCTGTGGATGCTGGGTATCACGCTGCTGTTGCTGCCGCTGATGTGGACCGGCTGGCGAGTGAATCGCGTTGAAGGCGGTCTCTTGCTGGCGGTCTATGGCGTGTATTTAGGGC
>JBDSQT010000018.1:0-3683 GCA_039929665.1 Paraperlucidibaca sp. | reverse complement strand
AAAGCGAATTAACGCTTCGAGTACTGCGGACGCTTACGCGCTTTACGCAGACCAATCTTTTTACGCTCAACTTCACGCGAATCACGCGTTACGAAGCCCGCTTTACGCAGTGGCGATTTCAATTCTTCGTTGTATTCCACCAAGGCACGAGTAATGCCATGACGAATTGCACCAGCTTGACCACCAATACCACCACCAGCGACGGTGACTTTGATGTCGAACTGGGTCAGCAACTCAACTAGCTCGAGTGGCTGACGCACCACCATGCGAGCAGTTTCACGACCAAAATACACATCTAACGGGCGGTTGTTGACGACAATGTCGCCTTTGCCCGGAGTGATAAACACGCGTGCTGTCGCAGTTTTGCGACGGCCAGTACCGTAATTCATTGTCATAGCTTAGGCGCTCAGATATTCAGTTCTTGCGGCTGTTGGGCGGAATGGGGATGCTCAGCACCACCATAGACTTTCAACTTAGCCAGCATATCACGACCCAGCGGGCCTTTTGGCAGCATGCCTTTAACAGCGATCTCCAGAGGAGCTTCTGGGCGATGCGCCAGTAGCTTCTCAAAGTTCACGCCTTTGATACCACCGGGGAAGCCCGTGTGATGCCAGTACATTTTGTCATGCGCTTTGTTGCCAGTGACGGCTACTTTGCTAGCATTCACCACAACAATATAATCGCCGGTGTCGACGTGCGGAGTGAACTCCGGCTTGTGCTTGCCGCGCAGACGCACAGCGATAGCGGAAGCCAGACGACCCAGCGTCTTACCGTTTGCGTCAACCACAAACCAGTCACGCTTCACATCCGCAGGCTTGGCACTAATAGTCTTCATGTCAACATGCCTTCAAAAATCAAGTTGTGCGGCAACCCAAAAATGTTGTCACCGCAATGAGGTCGCGAATGTTACTCAAGGACGAGCCCATTGGCAATGACTGGTTAAAGATTTTTTCTTCAGCCTCCGTTATTGCCACGCGGACTAGGTCAATCTGCGAGCAATGATACCCTTCATGACCACAGTAGTGCCACCTCATCGCTGCATTGACGAGGGGCTAGCCGTGTGTCGCCTGACCTAGGGCCGATGCGGACGCATTAAATAATCGCTGGACTGCATCTCTTGCAAACGACTTTGTGTGCGCTCGAACTCAAAACTTAAGCGACCGCCCGCATATAGCGACAGAATCGGCTGCTCGGCAGATACCACCAACTTGATGCTGCGATCGTAAAACTCGTCAATCAAGTTGATAAACCGCCTTGCCGCATCGTCATTGTCCACGCCCATCAGCGGAATACCTGAGAGCAAAACCGAATGATATTCTCGCGCCAACTCTATGTAGTCGTGAGCACTTCGCGGCTGCTCGCAGAGCTCTTCGAAGCTAACCCAGAGCACATCCTCGCTGCGCCCCCTAACCTTGACTGGCCGATCATTAACATCAAGTGGCGAGTCGTAGACATGCTGACCCGCACACAAGTCCTCAAAGCGCGCCTTTAATGTATCGTCCGCCGCACGATCTAAGGGCGTGTAATACAGCGCCGCCTGCGTCAGCACCCGCAGGCGGTAATCAATGCCCGCATCAACATTAAGCACGCGGCAATGCTGCTGCACTAGCGCAATGGCTGGCAAAAAGCGCTGACGCTGCAGGCCATTCTCGTACAGACGCTCGGGCACAATATTAGACGTGGCCACCAACGTGACACCTCGCTCAAATAAGCGCTCAAAAAGGCCGCCTAGGATCATTGCATCGGCAATGTCCGTGACGAAAAACTCATCGAAGCAGATCACCACAGCTTCGTCATGCAATGTATTGGCGACATGTGTGAGTGGGTCACTAGTGCCCTCGAGCTCTTTCAGCTGGCGATGCACGCGCTGCATAAAGCGATGAAAGTGCACGCGCAATTTGCGACGAAAAGGTACTGACTCAAAAAATAAGTCCATCAGCCAAGTCTTTCCGCGCCCCACTCCTCCCCATAAATACAGGCCTTGTGCTGGCGCTTTTTGACGCCGAATTTCGCGAAGGCGCGCTGGGCCTCGCGCACGCCGAGCGCGCTCATAGCGACCCAACAGCTCATCAAAAACTTGCTGCAAGCCTTCCATCGCCTCATATTGCGCAGTGTCAGGCGCAAAGCCTTCTTGCGCCAACGCTTGCTGATAAGCCAGCAATGGCCCCTGGGCTGGCACATTAGCCATCGTGTCGATCTCCTGAACGCATACCGTCTCTTACCCAATCACGCAGCTCGGTTAAGCGACCATGAAAAAAATGGCTAGCAGCAGGCATCACACACTCGTCTAGAGTTGCCTGCTGCGTCTCTAACCAATCGGCTATGGCTTGCGGCTCGACGACCTCGTCTTCGCTACCATAAATCACTCGTGCGCCTTCTGGCAGCTGAAATCCCGTCATAGGAAAGCGGGTGACTGGTGGCGCAATCAGCATCAATGAGCGCCCCTGCCACGCTAACTGCGTGGCTTTTGACCAGACCATCGCGGCTACAAAAGCGCCAAACGAGAACCCAATCAAGGTGAGTTCCTTGACACCCAAGGTCGCCTCCGCCCAAGACAGCACCGCTAACACATCATGTTGCTCGCCAGCACCATGATCAAACGTCCCCTCACTTTTGCCAACTCCACGAAAGTTGAACCTAATGCTCGCCACCCCCGCATCACGACAGGCGCGATGCACGGTAAAAATTACTTTATTTTCCATGCTGCCGCCAAACAACGGATGCGGGTGACATAGCACCGCTAGTGCGTGCGGTTGCGCATGCGGTGGCACGGAGAGTATTGCTTCGAGCTCACCAACAGGCCCCGAAATGGTCAGTCGGTGGTCACCTATCGCGTAACTAAAAGGAGAAATTTCAGTGCTAGCCATGCCGAAGTCCTCGGAGTAAATCTTTCGCTAATAGCGGCGCAGATGGTATAGATACACTCATTGATCGCCAACGCCGTTATTCGTCAGAATAATACGCGCTTAGGTGAAGGCTCGGCACTAGGCCGATAGGGAGAGTTCAAATGATGGCGTTGTGGAGTGCAGTGTTTTTTTTCATCGGGATTGCGGTTGGTGCCTACTATATGAAGCGCCAAACCTCAGATCATCGCAGCCATGAGTTAGAGGCACTACTCACTGATCTGCAAAATCGTCATGAAAACTATCAGCAGGATGTGCGTGGTCACTTTGAGCATTCAGCACAGCTGGTTAATGAAATGACGCAGCGTTATCGCGACCTACATGAGCATCTGCGCGCCGGTGCCCAAGTACTGTGTGATGACCCCAAACGCGCCCGTGGCGACAACCCCGCAAACCAATTTACCAGCTTAGCCGGCCCAGCCCCTGAGGTTCAGGCGCCAAACCCCTATCCAGGCATAGAGTCTGGTGACTTTTCGTATTATGAGCCACCACGAGACTACGCCACCAAAGACCCTCTCGATAAAGGCATGCTCGACGAGCGCTATGGCTTTAAGTAAGCCCAGCACTCGCGCTGCACAACAGCCTCAGACGATTGGACGAGTGACGACCTTACTTTTCATGCGCCTATAGACTATAATTTTTAGCCAATTTCACGCCAAACCATTACCTACATAGGCCTAAATGGGTCGTTGCTTTGATGGTTTGGCATTTACCGCCCCCTCCAGAGGACTCCACTGTGCTCGAAGCCTATCGTCAACACGTTGCCGAACGCGCCGCCCT
>JBDSQT010000017.1:0-2786 GCA_039929665.1 Paraperlucidibaca sp. | reverse complement strand
TGAAACTGACTGCCGACAGGTCTGGCAGCTAAGATACGCTCGCGATAAGCACCAGCCTGCTCGGACGTAAGCACTGGTGGTAGCAAGTTAGGCATGACAATGGCGCGGCCAAAGTAACGCGCCATCGCTGGCACCGTGTCAACGAGCGCATCACCATCGCGTAAATGCACATGCCAGTCGTCGGGACGGGTAATGGTGAGTGTGTTTTGTGGCATGAGAAGACTCGTCAGCAGCGGCAAAGACGCATAGGCTAACGGATGCTGAGGCATCGGCAAAGACGGAGCATGATATGAGCGCAGAAAAACCTCCCGCCTGGGAGGCTGAATACGACACTGTACGTGACCTGCTTGGGCAGTCATTTATGCGCTTACGCTTCCCCGTGAGCTTTGAAAAAGACTTTCGTCACAATATGAACACCCGTGCCTTGGAAACCGTTCGCGAAAACTATTGGATGTTGTTTTTGCTCGCTTTAAGCGCCGTACTGGTGATTTATTTTCAATACACCGTGGGTGGCGTGTGGATTGGCGCGACCGAAGATCTGCGGCTTGCTGTGCTGATGGGGCTGTGCATTATTTCGGTGCTAGTACTGTTTACCTCACTCGCGAAAATGACCTCTTTGGATGGCTATTTTTTTAGCTATACCGCGGTGTGCTGCATCCTCATGCTGTTATTCATGACGGTTTTTCCTGTGTATTTTCGCGATGAGGTACTGCGTCAGCGCAGCACCTACCTGGTGATTTATGTGCTCATGATTGTCTATGGCGTGGCGCAGTTACGCCTGCATCAGGCGGCGCTCATTGGGTTCTTCAGCATGGGCCTTGTCTTGCTAGTGATTAATATCCTCGGCGTGCGTTACGACTGGGGCATGTTCATGCAGTTTTTTTTCCTTACCAATTTAGTCGGTGTCGGCAATAGCTATGTGGTCGAAGTGCGTGAACGCCGCTTATTTTTACAGTCGCGTCTGCTTGAGCTGGAAAAGCGCCAACTCAACAAGCTCTCCGAGCGCTTGGTGCAATTAGCGCGTGAGGATGGGCTGACTGGTCTGGCGAACCGCCGACATTTTAATGATCGCTTTCTCATGGAGTGGGAGCGGGCACGCCGCGATGGCACGCCCTTGGCCTTAGTGTTTGGCGATGTCGATCATTTCAAAGCCTTTAACGACAAACATGGGCATTTGGAAGGTGATCGCGCCCTAGTAGCGGTTGCCGATGTGCTGAAGTCGGTGGCCACGCGTCCCGGCGATTTAGCCGCGCGCTACGGTGGCGAAGAGTTTGTTTTGCTACTGCCCAACACCACCTGTGATGGTGCGGTGGAGGTAGCGCGCGAATTAATTGCCGGCATTGATGCCAAGGCGATTAGCCATCGCGCCTCGAAAGTCGCCAAGCATGTGACGATCAGCGCTGGTGTCGCCTCCATGGTGCCGGATGTGCATATCGCGCCGGCGACGTTGATTGACCTTGCCGACGAGGCGCTTTACGCCGCCAAGCACGAGGGCCGGCATCGGGTGGTGGTCAGCACGACCTGCTAGCGCGTACAATACGCGCCATAATTTTCCATTCGCATGCTTGTGAGTTTGAACCCATGACCGACATCAAAAAAGTCGTACTTGCCTATTCTGGCGGCCTCGATACCTCCGTGATTGTGCGCTGGTTACAAGACACCTACGACTGTGAAATCGTCACGTTCACGGCTGACCTTGGTCAGGGCGAAGAAGTTGAGCCGGCTCGTGCGAAAGCCCAAGCGATGGGTATCAAAGACATTTACATCGAAGATTTGCGTGAAGAGTTTGTCCGCGATTTCGTCTTCCCGATGTTCCGTGCCAACACCGTCTACGAAGGCGAGTACTTACTCGGCACCTCGATTGCGCGCCCGTTGATTGCCAAGCGTTTGGTGGAAATCGCTAACCGCGAAGGTGCCGATGCCATTTCTCACGGTGCTACCGGCAAGGGTAACGACCAAGTGCGTTTCGAGCTCGGTGCCTATGCCTTGAAGCCCGGTATTAAAGTCATTGCGCCTTGGCGTGAGTGGGATTTGACCTCGCGTGAAACACTCATGGCCTATGCCAAGACGCGCGATATTCCTATCGACTTTGCTTCCGCCGGCAAAAAATCACCGTACTCCATGGATGCCAACTTGCTGCACATCTCCTATGAAGGCGGCGTGTTGGAAGATCCATGGACGGAGTGCGAAGAGTCAATGTGGCGCTGGTCAGTATCGCCGGAGAATGCCCCGGATAAAGCCACGTACATCGACCTTAGCTATGAGGGTGGTGATGTCGTTGCTATTGATGGCAAGCGCATGAGCCCAGCTACCGTATTGGCTTACCTGAATGAAATCGGCGGCGCCAATGGCATTGGCCGTTTGGATCTTGTGGAAAACCGTTATGTTGGCATGAAGTCACGCGGTTGCTACGAAACCCCGGGCGGCACGATTTTGCTGAAAGGTCACCGCGCCATCGAGTCAATCACTCTCGATCGTGAAGTCGCGCATTTGAAAGATGAGCTGATGCCACGCTATGCCACGTTGATTTACAACGGCTACTGGTGGAGCCCTGAGCGCCAGCTGCTGCAAACCTTGATCGATGATTCGCAAGCCAGCGTAAATGGTGATGTACGCCTGAAGCTTTACAAAGGCAATGTCATTGTTGTTGGCCGTCAGTCTGCCGACTCGTTGTTTGACACACGCATCTCGACCTTCGAGGATGACGGCGGTGCGTATAATCAAAAAGACGCGGAAGGTTTTATTAAACTCAACGCATTGCGTTTGCGCATTGCTGCCAATAACGG
>JBDSQT010000016.1:0-6230 GCA_039929665.1 Paraperlucidibaca sp. | reverse complement strand
TACTCCACCCGACATAATAGATGTACGTATTATCCAGCTCTCTACCAAACAGTAAGCTGACCTATAAATTACATTTTTGTCAGATTGGCTTAATCTTTCTAAAACACGCTACTGTTTCGGTTGATTTTATCGCCGAGGAGTCCTGGTGAAAATATTGCTAGTTGAGGATGAGGCAAAAACCGGTGAGTACCTGCAAAAAGGTCTTACTGAGGCGGGCTATATTGCCGACTGGGTAACTGATGGCGTAACGGGGCACCATCAAGCGCTACACAATGAATACGACTTAATTATTCTCGATGTCATGCTTCCCGAAATGACGGGCTGGGAGGTGCTGGCAAGCATCCGTCATGCGGGCCTCACGATGCCTATTCTCTTTCTCACGGCGCGAGATCAGGTAGCCGATCGAGTCAGAGGCCTAGAGCTTGGCGCTGATGATTACCTGATCAAACCCTTTGCTTTTGCTGAGTTGCTGGCACGGGTTAGGACACTTCTGCGGCGCGGCAGAGCGCGCGAGTCCGATGTTATTCAGGTGGCTGATCTGGAGCTAGACTTAATGCGTCGTCGTGCCGTGCGAGCAGGGCGCCGTATTGATTTAACGGCTAAAGAGTTTGCGCTGCTTGAGTTGCTGATGCGTCGCCAAGGTGAAGTGTTGCCACGATCATTAATTGCCTCTCAGGTCTGGGACATGAACTTTGACAGTGACACCAATGTCATTGAAGTAGCGATCAAGCGTCTACGAAACAAGGTCGATACGGGCTTCGATACCAAACTGATCAATACACTGCGCGGCATGGGTTACATGATGGAGGCCCGAACGGATGACACGCCTGCTACCTAACTCTATTACGGCTAGAACTAGCGCGCTATTTACAGGGCTTGCTGCCCTTGTTTTTGCGGCCATGGGTCTAATCATTCAGGCGTCTGTTAATCACCATTTTGTGGAGCAAGATAGAGCGGTCATTTTTGGCAAATTAGAGTTGGTCAGCCATATCTTACAAGGCGCCTCAGCAAGCACTGATGTGACTCGGATTAAGGGGCAGTTAGCGAGTGCCTTAGTGGGGCATCATGACTTGGTCATTCGTGTGCAGAACAGCGTCGGCGACGATGTGTTTACCTCAGGGCATGAGCAACTCGCAGATGCGGCAATGGCTACCGCGAAGCCTATGCCTACTTTAGTGCCATGGACTGATAAGGCCGCGTCCTATCGTCTTGTCGCGACGGATATTTACGCGCCCGATGGCGCCTTATTATGGCGCGTTGGCATCGCTATTAATTCGCAGCACCATACGCAGTTTCTTGCCACCTTTGAGCGTGAAATTTTGCTCATTGGCGCGTCAGGGCTCGCATTTATGGCACTGTTTGGCTGGGTTGCGATTCGGCGCGGACTGAAGCCCTTGCAACGCATGGCGATGGTCGCAGAGGGGATTAGTGCTGAGCATTTGACTGGCCGCTTAGTGACCGAGCAGGTTCCTACGGAGCTAACGTCATTGACCCGAGCCTTTAACGCTATGTTGGATAGGCTCAGTGACTCGTTATCTCGACTTGCTGCATTTTCTTCGGACTTAGCGCACGAGCTGCGCACCCCGGTGAACAACCTCATGACGCAAACACAGGTCGTGCTGTCGAAGCCGCGAACCTCAGATGATTATCAAGAGACGCTGTATTCAAATTTGGAAGAGTTTGAGCGACTGGCGCGGATGATCAGCGACATGCTTTTTTTAGCTAAAGCGGATAATGGCTTGATCATTCCTCACCGTGAGGCGGTGCATTTGGCGCGTGAGGTGTCGGCTGTTTTTGAGTTTTACGATGCCTTGGCAGCCGAGCGCAATCTTACGCTGCAGCTGAGCGGGAGTGCCGAGGTTTCAGGTGATGCGCTGATGCTCCGAAGGGTCATAAGCAACTTAGTCTCGAACGCGGTAAGGCATGCCGCAGTGGACTCGGTCATTGCTGTTGAAGTTTCAGCCACGGCAGGAGTAGCGCAGCTAGCTATCGAGAACACGGGCGAGACTATTGCAGAGCAGCATCTGCCTCATGTGTTTGAGCGCTTTTATCGCGTGAATAGCTCGCGGCAACGAAGTGAGGAGGGTGCTGGCTTAGGGCTGGCCATTACCAAGTCAATCATTGAGGCACACAAGGGCAGTATTGGCGTGGTCTCAGATGCGGGGCTAACGCGATTTACCGTGACGCTGCCCATCTAGTTGGTCGCCACAATGTTAAGCGCCATGCTTAAGTGCTAATCAAGCGCGGTAGGGGCTTCGGTATCAACGGGGGTAAATAGTCCCCCAGCGATATAGCCCATAAAGTAGTTGAGCATCTGCTTAGGCTTATCTCGTCGGATTTGCTCTACTCCCATTGCGGGCGAGCGTGTTAGCAGGCCGGAGTCAGCTAAGCCATGAATTAATGTATTGACCGCCAAATACAGCTGGAAAGTTAGCATGTCGATGGGCTTGCCTGGGTTTAAGGCGATTAATGCGGGGCTAAATTGACTGAAGTAAGGTTGCACCGCTTGTACTAGCAGTAGTTGTCCTTGGCCACCTTCCTGCCACGTTAGGCGAGACATAAACTTAATCGCGGTGCGCCCAACGCCGCCATCGGTATCAATTTTAATAAACGGCCGGCAAATAAGCTCGGTGAGGTCGAGAGGCCGCCAGTTGACTGAGGGTTGTTGGGCAAAATCGGCAAGTGATCGTTGCATTTCAGGCGCTAGCAACTCGCTGACATAGGCTAAGACGGCGACAACTAAGCCTTGTTTATTTTTGAAATGATAATGAATAGCCGACTGATTATGTTGGCCTGCATCCGCCACGATTGTTCTTAGCGAGACACCATTGATGCCGTGATGGGCGAACGCATGGAGCGCTGACTCGATAAGGGCTAGGCGAGCGTGTGGCTGATCAGTGTCTGTGGTGGGCTTGGTCATAGGCTTACATCAAGGCTGGTAGCGCACTTTACCACAAGATCTTTTGGAGAATGCGCTTGCATTAGTGCATGTGCATTAAGTATGCTGCAAAGAAAAAGAAGCCTCCTATGAGTAAAACCCTTCTCTACATAACGGCCTGCCTACTCGCTGCTTGCGGTGGATCTGCTGGCTCTGGCAGTGCAAACACGACTCAAGCAGACTCCAAGTCCGACAATGCAGCCACTGCTCGTGAGGCTATCGATACATCGCCTATGGCAGGTTTAGGGTGTTCTTGGCAGGCCGCCTCAGAAGCAGACCTGGCCAATATTGCCTTTCCAGATGATGCGGCACGCTATTGGGTCGCCTTAGTGCCGGTAACGCCCGGCAACCGTATTCGTATTGATGGTCGCTTTCCGGATGCCCGCTATTTTTCCTTTAACAGCTATGACCTCGCCTTACGGCCAACCGATGCCTTGGCCGATACCGAGGTCCTAGCCGCTGCCGGTGAGCAAAATCCTTTTCGCGTTGCCACGGTAGCGAAAGGTGGTCATTACAGCGCGTATCTCGCTTTTGGTGCGGCACCTGAAACGCGCGAAGCGGGTGTATTTTTTGCGGGAAATATTGGCATTGGCCCGTTAAGCACACCCAATAGCGTATTGGTGCCCATTATTTACCGTGTCTATGTTTCGGCAGTCGGTGAGCGGCTCGATGGCGGCGTTGGCCTGCCCGTGTTGAGCATAGAGACGACAAATGGCGAGCAAGGCTTGGCACTGCCAACCTGTGCTGAGCCGATTTTGCCAACGCTTGGCGGTAATCTTCCGGGCCTGGGGCTCAATGAGTTATTGCTCGGGCAGGACTATCCGGATGAGTTACTGCCATTGCCCTTTCCCACAGCAGCCTATCCACCCAGAACGCGCGTGTTTTATGGCCTGCCCGATACCACCATCGACATCATTGGCAATGCCTTGCCCCCGACCAATCAGCTGCCTCGTGAAAGCTTGCCATCGACTGGGTCAGGTGGTTTCTTAAGTAATATTCACAATGCCTACACCACCAGTGCTTTTGCTCGGCAGTATGGCAATCTATTTCTACTGCGTGCCAAAGCGCCTAGTTGGCGTGGTGCCCCCAATATAGCCTTTGCCAATGAGCAAGTACGCTACTGGTCCTTATGCCAAAACGAGTTTGCCACGCAGCGCTATACAGCCTGCCGCATCGATAAAAATACGCCCCTAGATTCCGAGGGCTACTTTACGGTTGCCGTTTCTGACGCGGCCGAGCGCCCTGTGTTCGCCACCGATGAAGACGGCATTACATGGTTGCCGTGGGGGCCTTATCCGGATGGTTTGTTGCTCTATCGACAAATGTTAGCGCACCCAGATTTTGCCAAAGCGATTAAGCATGTGCCTAAGGGCGAGGCATTAGAGCCCACCATGGGGGCGTTCGCCCCGCAAGTAACGTATTGTCGAGCAGTGATTTTTGATCAGCCGGGGCTGACGCCTAGACAGCGTTTTGATGCATGTGCGCAAGACCAAATCGCGGCTCAACAATCGACGAGTGCAAGGCCGAAGTAATGCGCTTTAACATTGCATCAGTGGTGAGTCGTGTGGGCGGCGAGCGACGCGTTCGCATAAATATGAGCCTTGCGTGGTTGCAGCCAGACCGTGCTGCCAATGCGTAAATGATCTTCGCGTAAGTCATCGCGGGAGGATAGCTCAACCTCTAGCAAGCGATCTCCGCGCACCAGATCGAGTTGCCAGCGGGGTCCAACGGCGCGGATATCTTTCAATGTCGCTGGCTGGCTATCGGCTATTTGACTGTGAAATACGCTCCAATCGCTAGGTCTAATATAAGCCGTCGCATCGCCCTGACTAGATGCCTGGGTTGGCAACTGCCAACCCAGCACATTGGCGTAGCCATTGGCGATGACGGCGGGCAAGCTCGTTGACTGCCCTAGAAACTCCACGACAAATGGGCTGGCCGGATGCTGATAGACCTCCTCGGGAGTGCCCACTTGCTCAATCTTGCCTTTATTCAGCACGACAACGCGATCCGCTACCTCTAAGGCCTCCTCTTGATCGTGCGTCACGAATACCGAGGTCACATTGAGCTCATCGTGCAGGCGCCGCAGCCAGCGCCTGAGCTCTTTACGTACCTGAGCATCGAGTGCGCCAAACGGCTCATCAAGCAGAAGTACGCGAGGCTCTACCGCCAATGCGCGGGCGAGCGCAATGCGCTGACGCTGCCCACCAGAGAGCT
The DNA here is from genome assembly GCA_039929665.1 of Paraperlucidibaca sp. Taxonomy (GTDB): domain Bacteria; phylum Pseudomonadota; class Gammaproteobacteria; order Pseudomonadales; family Moraxellaceae; genus Perlucidibaca. The sequence goes on along the minus strand of JBDSQT010000016.1, from coordinate 1,075 downwards.
GGCTAGGGTAGCGATCGGCTAGCCAGTCGAGCTGTACCAGCTGCAAAAGCTCATGGACTTTCTGTTTTATCACGGCATCGCTAGGTCTCACTTTGCGCGGCCGTACACGCAGCCCAAAGGCGACATTTTCAAACACAGTGAGGTGGCGAAACAGGGCGTAGTGTTGAAATACGAAGCCTACTTGTCGGTCGCGCACGGGTGTATCTGTCGTGTCTTTGCCATAGAAATTTAAGCGCCCAGCATCGGCAGTCTCTAGACCAGCAATGATGCGCAGCAGTGTCGTTTTACCGCATCCTGATGGGCCTAGTAATGCCACTAGCTCGCCACTAGCGATGTGTAGGCTGACCTGCTGTAGCGCTTGAAAGTTGCCAAACTGCTTACTGATAGACTCAATCGCGATGCTCATTGTGTGTGCTCCTTAGAAAACTGTTTGGGCGATTCTTGAAAGCCGTTAGTTAACGCCGCAGTTTCGTGTGCCATACGCCATTCCACCCATGACTTAATGGCCAGCGTGACTAGCGCCAAGAGTGCCAACAGCGTGGAGACGGCAAAGGCCGCGACAAACTGGTATTCGTTGTAGAGAATTTCGATATGCAGCGGCACGGTGTTGGTCAGCCCTCGGATGTGGCCAGACACCACCGATACCGCGCCAAACTCACCCATGGCACGGGCATTACAGAGAATCACGCCGTAGAGCAGACCCCATTTAATATTGGGCAATGTCACTCGCATAAAGGTCTTGAAGCCGCTGGCGCCTAGCGTAATGGCGGCTTCCTCTTCCTCTGAGCCTTGCGCTTGCATGAGCGGAATGAGCTCGCGCGCAACAAAGGGGAAGGTGACAAATAAGGTCGCCAAGACAATGCCGGGCACGGCAAACAGTATTCTCACGTCATGGTCGATGAGCCATGCGCCGAAAGCACTGTGGGCACCAAACAAGAGGACGAAAACTAAGCCTGCGATCACCGGTGACACCGCAAAAGGGAGATCGATCAGCGTGGTCAGCAGCGATTTCCCGCGAAACTCAAATCGTGCAATCGCCCATGCCGCGGCTATGCCAAAAATGACATTCACCGGT
>JBDSQT010000015.1:0-7307 GCA_039929665.1 Paraperlucidibaca sp. | reverse complement strand
TGGACGGATGCCCGTGATGGTCAGGAATACCGCATCAACATCGTTGACACCCCAGGTCACGCCGACTTCGGTGGTGAAGTCGAGCGCGTGCTGTCCATGGTTGACTCCGTCTGCCTATTGGTCGACTCCGTTGACGGCCCGATGCCACAGACTCGCTTCGTGACCATGAAGGCCTTTGCCCGTGGCCTCAAGCCTATCGTCGTGCTGAACAAGGTCGACCGCCCAAGCGCGCGTCCGCATTGGGTCATGGACCAAGTCTTTGAGCTCTTCGACAACCTCGGCGCCACCGATGAGCAGCTCGACTTCCCTGTCGTCTACGCCTCTGGCCTAAACGGCATTTCTGGTTTCGAAGCTGACAAGCTCGGCACCGACATGACCGCGCTGTTCCAAACCATTATCGATCGCGTCAGCCCACCGCCGGTAAACAGCGACGGCCCATTCCAGATGCAGATCTCGTCACTGGACTACAACAGCTATGTCGGCGTCATCGGCATCGGCCGCATCACCCGCGGTCGCGTCAAAACCAACACGCCAGTAGTCATCGTTGACCACGAAGGCAACAAGCGCAACGGCCGCATCCTGCAGATCATGGGCTACCACGGCCTGACCCGTCTGGAAGTGCCAGAAGCCGAAGCCGGCGACATCGTCTGCATCACCGGCATCGAAAAGCTCGGCATTTCCGACACGCTGTGCGACCCGACCTGTGTCGAAGCCATGCCGCATTTGACTGTCGACGAACCGACCGTAAACATGACCTTCCAAGTCAACAACTCACCATTCGCCGGTCGCGATGGTAAGTATGTGACTTCGCGCAACATCAAAGATCGCTTGGAAAAAGAGCTGATCCACAATGTCGCTCTGCGCGTTGAGCCAACCGATAGCCCGGACCGCTTCAAGGTTTCCGGTCGTGGCGAGCTGCATTTGTCCGTACTCATTGAAACTATGCGTCGCGAAGGCTTCGAAATGGGCGTGTCGCGTCCGGAAGTTATCTTCAAAGTCATTGATGGCGTCAAGTCTGAGCCGTTTGAAAACGTCATTTTTGACGTTGAAGAACAGCATCAAGGCGGCGTTATGGAGCAAATGGGTTCACGCAAAGGCGACATGACTAACATGGTGCTCGACGGTAAAGGCCGCATTCGTATCGAGGCCACCGTGCCTTCGCGCGGCCTCATTGGTTTCCGCTCTGAGTTCCTAACCATGACCTCCGGCACAGGCATCATGACTGCCAGCTTCTCGCATTATGGTCCAGTCAAGTCAGGCGACGTGGCTAAGCGTCAAAATGGTGTGTTGATCTCGATGGTTCAAGGCACGGCACTGGGCTATGCACTGTGGAACTTACAAGAGCGTGGTCGCATGTTCATCGGCCCGCAAACTGAAGTCTATGAAGGCATGGTCATTGGGCTTTGCTCACGTGGCGACGACATGGCTGTGAATCCAACCAAAGCTAAGCAGCTGACCAACGTTCGCGCCTCCGGTACTGACGAGAACATCGTGCTAACACCGGCGATTCGCTTCACGCTGGAGCAAGCGCTTGAGTTTATTGAGGACGATGAGCTGGTTGAAGTGACGCCGCAGAATATTCGTATTCGTAAGCGTCATTTGACCGAGACTGATCGTAAGCGCGCCGGCCGTAGCTAAGCCAGCCGCTTCACGCTGAAACACAAAAATGCCGCTAATTTAGCGGCATTTTTGTTTGCGTAAGTAGGCACTGCGCGGCTAGTCAGTGCGGCTGTTTAGGCCAGCGTCTCTAACGCCGCTTTAAACCATTCGGGCATCGGCGTTCTACGGCCCGTCTGTGGGTTCACACAGACCTGAATAGTTTCGGCCTCTGCCGCCACACGCTGCATCTGCTCGCTAAACAGCGCGTAATGAAAAACGATTTGATCATCCCCCACAATTTCAACACGCACACCAATATGCAGCATATCGGGAAACACCACCGGCGCTTTATAGCGGCAGCGCGCATCGGCGATAACCAAGCCCGTACCTTCTGCAAATAAGCGTGGGAAAATTCCTAACTGCTCCATCATGGTCAGGCGTGTATTTTCGAGATATTGGAAATACACCACATTATTGACGTGATTGAGCGCATCCATATCGCCCCACTGCACTTTGGTGGCGAGTATCCCCGGATACAGCGTTTTCAGCGCATCCAACGAAGCCGGACCGCGCGTGGCAGGGGCAATACTCACGACGACTTTTCCGGCGTCCAGCCACTAGGCCGCTCGTAATCATCACCGCTTAAATATTTTTCCAACTGCTCGTCTAAAAATACCTTGGCCTGCGGGTCTAGCACGCTCAATCGGTTCTCATTGATCAGCATGGTTTGATGACGCAACCATTGCAGCCAAGCCCCTTTCGAGACTGTGTTAAACAACTCCTGACCTCGCTCGCCAGGAAATGGCGCAAATGCCATGCCTTCAAGCTCTTGTTTTAATTTCCGACATAACACCATGCGCGTCATGAAATAGCCTCCAGGCGTGCGCCTAAGCGCTGCAGTAATGAATAAATGGGCGCTGGAAAGCCCAGCGCCGGCAAGGCTGAGAGTGTAACCCAGCGGCCAGGCGCATCGGCAACCCCGAGCTTAGAGGCCTCGGTGAAAACCATCGGCTTGATGTTTAGGCGAAAATGCGAAAACACATGAATAAATTCAGGCAGTCGCTCCGTCGACGCTGGCAATGGCTCATCAGCCGGCCACTCAGGAAAGCTCCAGAGGCCGCCCCAGATACCAGAGCTTGGTCTCTGCACCATCCATGCCTGATCTTGCTGCAAGTGGATCGCCAGCGCGACCTCACGCAGCGGCACTGCCTGTTTGCGCTTCTTCTCAGGGTAGCGCGTGGGCTCGCCTTGCGCATGGGCCAGACAGCCTTGCTGTACCGGGCAGCGCTCGCACGCAGGCTTACTGCGCGTACACAGCGTGGCACCCAAATCCATCATGGCCTGGGTATAGTCGCCGCAGCGCTGACTCGGTGTCAGCGCCTCTGCAAGTGTCCAAAATTGACTGGCGATCGCCGCCTTCGCAGGATCGCCCGCCAACGCGTGATAACGCGCCAATACGCGCTTCACATTGCCATCGAGAATGACCGCGCGCTGAGCAAAGCCGAGCGCCAAAATAGCACCGGCCGTAGAGCGACCAATACCTGGCAAAGCCACCAGTTCATCTAGGCTCGCGGGCAGTTCGCCACCATGATGCTCGCAAGCCAATAGCGCTGCCTTGTGCAAGTTCCTGCCACGAGCGTAATAACCCAGACCAGTCCAGTGATGCAGTACTTCGTCGATGGGCGCGCCCGCGAGATCGGCGAGCGTCGGGAAGCTCGCCATGAAGCGCTGAAAGTAGGGCAGTACCGTGCTGACTTGAGTTTGCTGCAACATGATTTCTGACACCCAGACTCGATAGGGTGTGACGTCGTGTTGCCAGGGCAAGTGCTTGCGGCCGGCATGGTCAAACCATGCCAACACCGCAGCGGAGAAATTAACGTTTGAAGAGGTCAAAGATTTGCTTCACAGCCTCTTTCTGCGCGGGATCGAGCTTCTCGGTGAGCTTCTCTTCCAACTTGCCTTTTTGCTTATCTACTTCTTCGTTGAGACGCGCTTTTGCCATTTGGCCAACGATGCCTTGCATACCCGCTTTATCTAAACCGCAGAGCGTGGTCAGGCTACCTTGCAGATTGCCATTGCAGCGTACAGGGATAGCGTACTCGGCCATCTTGGCGTATTTCTCACCCCAGTATTTTTTGTCGAGCTTGAGCTGGAAGCGATAATCGACGTCATTGGTCTGTAAGTTAAATGTGCCCGAGCCGCCCACTTGAATATCCTTTAGGTCGGCTTTCATCGACTCGTTCCGCACCACACCTTGATCAAGCGTAATGTCGCCCAGCAAGCTAACAATATCGGTGTTGCCGATCTTCGACTTTAGGGTTTCGACGTCACGGCCTGTCAATGCAGGGAGCAGGGCTTGGTACTGGCCAAGTGCATTGAATAAGGCATCGCGAACATTTATTCCCTTAATAATGCCGTCATTTAAGCGCAAGGTATTGGGGCCTTTGGCCGAGTTAATCCACTCATCAACGGTATTGCCGCGTACCGTGACGTCGCCGTTAAAGTTCATGCGGCCAGCAAACACATCTTGCTTGAGTGCCTTCTCAGCGATGGGCCCTAAATCAATTTTATTTAAATTAGGCTTAAGCGTAATGACTGGCTGCTTGCCGCGTACATCAATAGTCGCAGGCACGCTAAAGCTACCATCGGCTACTTGTCCACGAAACTCGCTGACATTCACTAAACCATCGCGAGCCGTAGCCGTCAGGCTCAGCTGTGTGATCGGATAGCTCAAAATAGTTAGGGCGCGGGCCTTAAAACCAATGTCGAGATTCTGCTCACGTAACAACTTGACGGGCAATATGGCCGCCGCTGCTTTCTTAGTCTCACCCTTATCTGTAGGGGACTTATCGGTAAGCGCTTTTTCAGGCGGCAAATAATTATCAGCGTTGAGCTTATCCAAACTCAGTCGCGCATAGAGTCGAGCTTTCGGTAACTCACGCAAGCCCGCTTCACCGGTGATGGTGCTGCCATCAAGTGCGATACGTAGATCTTGCGCCAATACGCTGCGCCCATCGCCGCTAAGTCGAGCACTCAGGCTCACGCTGCTCAGGGCTTTCGGGTCCTTTGTGACCGGCGGGGTGATGCCTAAATTAGCCATGACATCGCGTGGATTAAAGGAGTTGGTGCTGAGCTTGCCACTGACACGCATACCATCGGTGATGTTGGCTGCGCCATTGGCCAAGGCCGGTAGCTTTACCGAAGCATTGGCTTCTAAGCGAATTTTATCGAGCGTAGCCACTAGTTTCGGTACGCTAATATCGCCGAGCTTCCAGTTCACCGTCGCCGAGGTATCAAGGGCCACAGCAACGGGTTTGGCCAAGGCTTTATCCGTCACCGTCGTGGTCAACTTTAGCGGGCTAATGGTGGCCACGCCTTTCGCTACATCTGCCTTAATATCGGCATTAATGGTCGCGCTAATCGGCGCTGGACGGCTGGGGTCAGCATAAATCACATCCAACACCATGCCATTAATGGCGTGTTGCTGGGCCTTGATATCGGCATCAATAGATTTAGCTTTCAGAGCTATAGACACCGGTGCTGGCAACATATTGCCCGACAGCGCGCTATTGAGCGTGAGATCTTCAATATGCGGCTTTTGCGCTTCCAGACTTAAGGTCACGATAGCATTAAGGCTATTCTCTGCTAGGACACTTTTGCCTGCATCATCGACCTGCGACACATTAAAGCTGGCGGTCAGCGGGAAGGCTTTTTCGGGATCAATATCTGTTGCCTGCACGGCGATTTTATCGATGGTGCGTGTCACACCGGCGGCTTTATCGACCAAGGTCAGCTGCGTATTGGTGACGTCTAGGCTATCGATATTAAAAGTAACTTGCTTAGATGGCTCTTCGTCATCCGGACTTTTAAGCTTCTCCAACAGGGTGTCCCAGCTGGTTTTGCCATTGGCATATTGCACAAAGCGCACGCTGGCACCGTCAAGCGCAACGGCGTCGACCGAGGCCGTACCTTTCAGCAGCGGCATTAGCTCAACAGAGATACTGGCTTGCTTAACGGCGACCAAGGTCTCATTGAGCGCAGGGTCTTTTAGGCTAGTTTCACCGAGCGAAATACCGATACTGGGGTAGAGCTTCCAGGCCAAATTGCCGGTCAGCGCCAAGTCCATATCGGTTTTTTTCTTAACGACATCGGTGAGCGCTTGTTTGTAGTCGTTGGGATCGAGAACGAACACGACATAGGCAGCCAACGCTGAAACACTCAGCACCATAAGGGCGACTATCCCGGCAATCCATTTTAATACGCGCTTCATACACACTCCTAGCAAAAGACGATCTGCTGATGATTAACGACTCTACCTCGCCAACGATGACCTCGCCAGTGCTATGACTTTACCGCGCTAATGCAGTGGCCAGGCAAAATAGCGTTTGACAGTAGCGATGCTAAATCTCACAATTATAAGAATCATTCTCATTTCTGATACCGAGTTGCCGTGCGTCTTTCCGAACTTTCTCGTTTTCAAACTGCCATGGTTGAGCAAGTAGAGGCTATCAGTACACCAGATGCCATTGCTCAACGCTTAGGCGATATTGGCTTTGTGCCCGGAGAAACTGTGCGCATTACTGCGACGGGGCCTGTCGGTGCCGACCCTGTACTTGTGCAAGTTGGCTTTACGCGCTTTGCCCTGCGCCGCAGCGAAGCCGCTCGCGTCATTGTGTCGGTATTAACGCCATGACTCAGGCCGCTCGTATTGCTCTCGTGGGCAACCCAAACTGTGGCAAAACCTCGCTGTTTAATCAGCTCACCGGCACCCGCCAAAAGGTCGCAAACTATGCCGGCGTCACAGTGGAGCGCAAAGAGGGTCGCATACTCTTGCCATCAGGCCAGCATTTGCTCGCCCTTGATTTGCCTGGCGCCTATAGCCTCAATGCCACCAGTCCTGACGAGGCCATCACGCGGGCGGTATGCATGGGTGAGCTGGCCAATGAGCCCGCGCCTGATTTAATCGTCTGTGTCGCCGATGCCACCAACTTGCGTCTACATTTACGCTTCGTGCTGGAGGCCATGCGCCTAGGCCGCCCGATGATTTTGGCGCTGAACATGATGGACGCGGCCAAGCGTCGCGGCATCACCATCGATGTCGCGGCACTCAGCGAAACACTAGGCATTGAAATCGTCGAGACCGTGGCGACGCGCCGCGAGGGCGTAGACCCCTTGCTCAAGGCGCTCGATCGACCGCTCACCAGCCAAGTGCCCACCCCCGTGGCTGGTGACTTACACCAGGCCGTCCGCGATATGCTTGCCGCCTGCGTAGTCATGCCGCGCACGACCGATGCGCGCGACGATGCAATTGACCGCGTGGCCCTACACCCTATTTTTGGCTTAACTCTGCTCGCAACACTGATGTTTTTCATCTTCCAAGCGGTATTTTCTTGGGCCGAGCCATTCATGAATGGTATCGAGTTTGGTATCGGCAAGCTTGGTGCTCTGAGCACGCAGACACTGCCTGATGGCCTGCTGCGCAGTCTACTCAACGATGGCATTTTTGCCGGCGTCGGCAGCGTGCTGGTGTTCTTGCCGCAAATTCTGATTTTGTTTTTCTTTATTTTGCTACTCGAAGAGTCCGGCTATTTGCCACGCGCCGCCTTCCTGCTCGACCGCCTGATGTTCAAAGCCGGCCTCACCGGTCGGGCCTTTATTCCACTGCTATCGAGCTTTGCTTGTGCCATCCCCGGCATCATGGCTACGCG
>JBDSQT010000014.1:0-9111 GCA_039929665.1 Paraperlucidibaca sp. | reverse complement strand
GCACTGTCATTATCGCTGCTCTGGATTGGCTAATTGGAGACCTTGATGAGCAATATAATTAACCAGCCATTTACCCTGCCTTGCGGCGTCACGCTGCCCAATCGCCTGTGTAAAGCCGCGATGACGGAAGGCGTGGCCGATGATTATCTGCATGCTACCGCACGCCACGCCACGCTCTACAAGCGCTGGAGCGATGGCGGCGCAGGCTTGCTGCTAACCGGCAACGTACAAATCGACCGACGGGTACTGGAACGCCCCGGCAATGTCGCCATCGATCCCGTGCCTGAACACGGCGACCCCGAAGGCATGGCACAACTGAAAGCCTGGGCCGCCGCGGGGACTGCCAACGGCAATCAGCTGTGGATGCAAATCTCCCACGCCGGCCGTCAGTCGCCACGCTATGTGACTAGCGAGCCGGTAGCGCCATCGCCCGTGCAACTAAAATTGCTAGGCAACTATGGTGCGCCGCGTGCGCTCACTGAGGCTGAAATTCTCGACTTTATTGCTCGCTTTGCCCGTGTCGCTCGCGTGGCTAAAGACGCAGGCTTTACTGGTGTGCAAATTCACTCTGCGCATGGCTATTTGCTCTCGTCATTTCTGTCGCCCATCACTAACCAGCGCACCGACCAATGGGGCGGATCGCTGGAAAACCGCGCGCGCTTTCTCATCGAGGCCATCCGTGCCACGCGTAAAACCGTAGGCGCAGATTTCCCGATTGCCATCAAGCTCAATTCCGATGACTTCCGCAAAGGTGGATTCAGTCATGAAGATTGCTTAGCGGTGGTGAAAATGCTCAATAGCGAGACCGTGGATTTGTTAGAAATCTCCGGCGGCACCTATGAGCAACCAAAACTACTCGGCCACACTGGTAGCGCCGACACCGCCGTGGCTGAAGCGCCGCAGCGCGAATCCACCAAGCAGCGCGAGGCTTATTTCTTACACTACGCGCGCGCCATTCGCCAAATCGCCACCATGCCGCTAATGGTCACCGGTGGTTTCCGCAGCATCGAGGTCATGGAGGATGCACTCAAAGAAGGTATTTGCGATGTCATCGGCCTTGGTCGCCCGCTGTGTAGCCATCCCGACACGCCGAACGAACTGCTCAGCGGTCGCAGCACGCGTGCGGTCAGCTTTGAGCACGACTTAAAGCTCGCAGATAGCGGCATTTTTTCGCCCACCAGCAGTGTACTGCCGCTTAAGCTGCTCAATGTCTTGGGTGGTCAGGCCTGGTATTACCAGCAGATTTTCCGACTCGCCGATGGCTTAAAACCGGACACCAACATGGGCATCCTGAAGGCCTTCGGCGCGTACTATTGGGATGAAATTACCACGGCGCGGCGCGTGAAAAAGGCCGCGCAGCGCTAACCCACTGTGCGCGTCACCGAACGCAGTGTCACCAACTCCTCTGCTGAGGTTGGGTGAATGCCAATGGTGTCATCAAAGATCGCTTTGGTGGCACCGGCTTTCATCGCCACGGCGATGCCCTGCACCAGTTCGCCGGCGTCGGGGCCAACGACATGGCAGCCGAGCACAATATCGGTGTCGGCATCGACCACCAGCTTCATCAGCGAGCGCTCCTGACTGCCCGACAACGACAGTTTCATGGGCTTGAAGCGTGACTCATAAATATCCACACGATGACCAGCAGCAAGCGCCTGCTCCTCGCTAATGCCCACCGTGCCTATATTTGGCAAACAAAATACCGCTGTTGGGATGAGCTGATAATTCACCGCACGATAGTCATCGGGCTTAAATAAGCGCCGCGCCACAGCCATGCCCTCGGCCAAGGCCACTGGCGTCAATTGCAGGCGCGAGGTCGGCCCATCCCCATCAGCACTATCGCCAAAGTCATCACCAATAACATCGCCGATCGCCGAAATACTGGGCTCAGACGTGACATAGTGCTTATCGACCGCGATATAGCCCTGCTGTGTCAGCTGAATATCTGTGTTTTCCAAGCCTAGATTATCAAGCATGGGACGCCGTCCCGTACCGTAAAACACACAATCAACGATGAGCTCACGACCATCTTTCAGACTGGCTTTAATGCGCCCATCATCGGTCTTGGCCAATGCGCTAATGTCGGTGTTGAATTGCAGGTCCAGGCCACTGACAGCGAGCTGGTCGCGGACATGCTCGCGCACGCTTTGATCAAAGCCGCGCAGGAATAAATCACCGCGATACAACAGCGAGGTCTCAGCACCTAGGCCTTGAAAAATCGACGCAAACTCCACGGCAATATAGCCACCGCCCACCACCAACATACGCTTAGGCAGTTGCTCTAAAAAGAACGCGTCATTGGAAGTAATGGCTAATTCACTGCCGGGAAATGTCGGCACCGATGGCCAGCCGCCAGTGGCAATCAACACCTGAGCCGCGCGAATTTTCTGGCCATTTATCTCAATGGTATGCGCATCCAACAAGCGTGCATGACCTTCATATAAGGTCACGCCGCTATTGCTTAGCAGATTTTTATAAATGCCATTGAGCCGACTGATTTCAGTGTTTTTATTAGCGATTAATGTCGACCAGTCAAACACCGATTTGCCGACCTGCCAGCCAAAGTCACCGGCGTGCGCCAAGCTGTCTTGATAGCTCGCGCCATAGACCAAGAGCTTTTTCGGCACACAGCCGACATTCACGCAGGTACCACCTAAATAACGGCTTTCAGCTACCGCTACGCGAGCGCCAAAGCCCGCGGCAAAGCGCGCAGCACGCACGCCGCCTGAACCGGCACCGATGACAAATAAATCAACATCAAACGACATGAAAACCCCTATAGCGCTTCAAGTGCCGTGCGCAAGCGCGACACCGTGCGTTCAATATTGTGTAGCTTATCGAGGCCAAAAAGCCCGATGCGGAAGGTCTTATAATCAGCTCGTTCATTGCACTGCAAAGGCACCCCAGCGGCGCATTGCAGACCGAGCTCGACAAAGCGCTTGCCGCTATGAATCGCATCAATATCGGTATAGCTGACCACAACACCTGGTGCTTCAAAACCACTTGCCGCGACACTGCGAAAGCCATGTTCAGCTAGCAAGCTACGCACCTCTCGGCCAAGCGTGATTTGTGCTTGGCGCATGGCCTCAAAACCAGCGGTCTCGGTCTCGCGCATAGCATCGCGGAAATACATCAGCGCATCGGTTGGCATGGTGGCGTGATAGGCGTGACTGCCCGACTCATACGCCAGCATAATTTGTCGCCATTTCGCCAAGTCACCGGCGAATGAGCTGCTTTGAGTCTCTTGCAAGCGCGCACTGGCACGCGCACTAAGCAGGATCAATGCCGCGCAAGGCGTTGCCGACCAACCCTTTTGCGGTGCGCTAATCAGCACATCGACGCCGAGCTCGCGCATATTGACCCAGAGTGCGCCTGATGCCACGCAGTCGAGCACAAACAAGCCGCCATAGGCATGTACCGCATCGGCGATAGCCTTCAAATAATCATCAGGCAAGACAATGCCTGCGGCTGTTTCTACATGCGGTGCAAACACCAACGCTGGTTTTTCCGCGGCAATGGCCTGCACCACCGCTTCGATGCTAGGCGGGGCAAATGCCGACTGCGGCGCATCAGACTCAGCGCATGCCATCAATACCGTGGTACTTGCGGCAATGCGACCGGTGTCTAGAATTTGGCTCCAGCGATAACTAAACCAGCCATTGCGGATCACTAGGCAATGCGCATCGTTGGCAAACTGCCGTGCCACCGCCTCCATGCCAAAGCTGCCACCACCGGGTAAGACAATCGCGGCATCAGCACCATACGCACGCTTGAGCGTGTCGGAAATATCGCGCATGGCTTCCTGGAAAACCGGCGACATATGGTTCAAGGCACGGTCGGTAAACACCACCGAGTATTCATGTAAAGCCGGACTCGGCGGCTGTAATCGATTATTCACACAGATTCCCCACATTGTTTGCGGTAAAAAAGACCTCACCCATATACCCTTTGCGCAATGCCCTATGCAAGCCAAACCATGATGCCAACCACTCAAACCACCCCACCGAGCACTGCGCAGATTTTTCTCCGCTTTTTACAGCTCGGCCTCACGGCATTTGGTGGTCCCATTGCGCATCTGGCGTATTTTCGTGAGGCCTTTGTGGTCCGACAGCGCTGGCTGACCGACGCGCAATACAGCGAGCTGCTGGCAATGTGTCAGTTTCTGCCGGGACCCACGAGCAGCCAAGTCGGCTTTGCCGTGGGCTATCACGCCGGCGGCTGGCGTGGCGCGCTGGCGGCGTGGTTGGGCTTTACCTTGCCATCGGCCTTGCTGCTGACACTCGCAGCGCTTGGTGTACTGGCGTTTAATGGACTGGCATCCGGCGTTCTGCAAGGACTGCTAGCGGTCACTGTGGCGGTGGTGACACAGGCCATCTGGGCGATGGCAAAGCAGCATAGCCACAGCGGCGGAAAGCTGATTATTATGCTGTTATCGGCGGCGACCTTGTGCCTGTTTAGCTCGGCACAAGCCACGGTCACGGTGCTGCTGTGTGCGGGCCTGATTGGCGCCATCAGCTTTCGCGCCAGCTCATCGGCCACAGAAACAGCGGCGTTAAACGCCCCGAGCTTTCGCAGCGGCGTGCTGCTACTGAGCCTAGCGTTAGCCTTACTGTTTATATTGCCGCTGCTGAGCACACAGTCGCCAGGATGGGCATTGGCCGATAGTGTCTACCGCTCCGGCGCGTTGGTATTTGGTGGCGGCCATGTCGTGCTGCCGCTATTGCAGGCCGAGTTAGTCACACCTGGATGGCTAAGCGCTGATGCTTTTTACACAGGCTATGGCTTGGCACAGGCCGTGCCTGGACCATTATTTACCGTTGCTGCTTACCTGGGTGCCAGCGTACCGGCGCTCGGTTCACCGATGCTTGGCGCCGCACTTTTGCTAGTCGTAATCTTTTTGCCTGGCCTGCTATTGGTCATGGGCTTGCTGCCATTTTGGGGCTATTGGCAAGGTCATGTGCGCGCTCGGGCGGCAGTCATCGGGCTCAATGCCGCTGTCGTGGGCCTGCTCTTGGCGACCTTGCTGGTGAGCATCGTGCCGCATGCGTGGACAGACTGGCGTGGCGTAGCACTGTCATTAGCCGCCAGCGCGGCCTTGCTCTGGGCAAAATGGCCAGCCTGGCTAGTGGTCCTACTCAGTGCCGCCGCTGGTTACGCGCTCAGTGCCGCTATCTAAGCCAAGGCTTAACGACTTAAGGCACTAAACAGCTGCTCACGCAGCCACATCAGCGCCGGTTCGGTTTCACGCTGGCGATGCCAATAGGCATGTAGCTCCAACGCCGGCAGCGCCAACGGCATGTCTAGCACCACCAAGCCCGAGCTCAAGCGTACCTGACGGCGCGGCATGGTCAGCAGGCAATCGCTGCCAGCAACGACCTTGCAAGCGGCCTCATAATGCTGACAGCGCAGCACAACTTGGCGCTCAAAGCCGAGCTTGGCCATGGCCATATCTTCCACCGCACGACCGGTGCGCCGCGAAGACACAATGACGTGTTGTGCGGCAAAGTAGCGCTCAGGCGTTAGTGTGATGGGCTGGCGACTGACCACAACAAAGTCATCACTGGCCAAAGCCGCATGGGCAATATCAGGCGGCATCGGCTGCGCCACATCGATGGCGATATCTAGCCTGCGTGCCGCCAAATCAGCGCGTAGGTTATTGCGATCTAAGCGTACGCTGGCAATCGCTACAGCCGACTGCGGCCCTAGGCTATTGCGTAGCTGCGCGACAAACGGCGGCAGCAAGCTCGGCTCCAGCTCATCGTTCATGGCTAGCGTGACCTGCGCAATATCGCGCTGCGGGTCAAACTCATGACTGCGCGCTGCCGCTAGACGCAATAAATTTAGCGCCGCATCAATGTCGGGCCAGAGTCGATCCGCCAGCGGCGTCGGCATCACGCCCTGGCCCTCGCGGACAAATAACGGGTCATCGACATGCTGGCGCAACCGACCAATGGCATGGCTCACTGCCGACTGACTCAGGCACAGTATCTCGGCGGCGCGCGTGAGGTTGCGTTCGCGATACACCACAGCAAATACGCGATACAGATTCAGATCAATGCGGCGAGAGTCATTCATTAGCTGCATAACCTAGCATGATAAATATTCATTACATGCATCATATATCGTGTACTAGCATCAGGTCATTCATAACGGAGGTGGCGCATGCATTTTGAGCTAAGCGAACGCGGTCAAGACTATCTGGCGCGCGTAAAAGCGTTTATGGGCAAACACATCGAGCCCATCGAGGCTGATTTTTGGCGCGATGTGCAGGCCTTAAACCCCGATGGCAATTGGCGTAACTGGCAGCACCCACCCGTATTAGAAGAACTAAAAGCTAAGGCAAAAGCCCAAGGCCTATGGAATCTTTGGATGCCCGATGCCGAGCTCGGCGCCGGCTTAAGCATTACCGAATATGCGCATATTGCCGAACAAACGGGGCGCAGCTTAATGGCGCCGACGGTGTTTAACTGCAATGCGCCCGACACCGGCAATATGGAAGTGCTGTGGCGCTACGGCAGCGAGGCGCAAAAAGCCCAATGGCTGACGCCCCTACTCGCCGGCGAAATTCGCTCGGTATTTTGCATGACCGAGCCCGATGTCGCCTCCAGCGATGCCACCAATATGCAGGCCACCGCGATAGTTGAGGGCGATGAAATCGTCCTCAATGGCCGCAAATGGTGGTCGAGCGGCATCGGCGATCCACACTGCAAAATTGCAATTTTTATGGCCTATACACCCAATGCCGAGGCTAGCCGTCACGGTCAGCACTCCATGGTTTTAGTGCCGCTGAACACGCCCGGCGTGGAAATTCAACGCATGCTGCCCGTGTTTGGCGACTTTGACGCGCCACATGGGCATGGCGAAGTAACCTTTACCAATGTGCGTGTGCCGCTGGCAAACTTCATTGGTGGGCCAGGCCAAGGCTTCTCTATCGCGCAAGGTCGCTTAGGGCCAGGCCGTATTCACCATTGCATGCGTTGCATTGGTGCTTCCGAAAAAGCCCTAGAACTGATGATCGATCGTGGCTTGTCGCGCAGCGCATTTGGCAAACCACTGTTAAATTTAGGTGGCAACCGCGAGCGTATTGCCGAGGCGCGCATTGCCATTGATCAAGCGCGCTTACTGACACTTTATGCCGCATGGAAGATGGATGCCGTAGGCACCTTTGCCGCCATGACAGAAATCTCTGCGATTAAAGTCGTGGCACCAAATGTCTTGCAGATGGTTGTCGATATGGCGATTCAAATTCATGGCGGCGCTGGTGTCTCCCGTGACACGCCACTGACGGCCTTTTTTGCACAGGCCCGCAGCCTACGCTTAGCCGATGGCCCCGATGAGGTGCACAAAGGCGTGATTGCGAAAATTGAAATTGCCAAGCGTGACTTTAAAAAGTGATTTTTAAATCTCCCGTTTAGCCACTAGTATCTGGACTTATTTGACCGAGCAGTCACCTATATGAATGATGTCAAACGTGTATTTATAACTGGCGGCGCGAGTGGCTTAGGCCGTGCTTTAGCACTGAACTATGCGCGCGCTGGCTGGGCTGTAGCCATTGCCGATGTGCATGATGGCCGCGGTGACGAGACACTTGCCGAACTCAGCGCCTTAGCAGAAAGCGCCGGCACTCCTGCGCGCTATGCACCACGCTATTTTCATGCCGACGTCACGATCGAGGCCGAGCTACAAGCAGTGGCTGATGCACTGGACAGCGCATGGCAAGGCATCGATGTGCTCTACAACAACGCTGGCGTGGCACAAGCTGGCGCCATTGAAGATGTGCCGTTGTCGGACTGGGAATGGATCATCAACATCAATCTGCTCGGCGTGGTGCGCGGCTGCAAAATATTCACCCCTGGCTTTAAGCGCCAAGGCAGCGGTCATATCGTCAATATCGCCTCCATGGCCGGCCTACTTGATGTGCCGCGCATGGCCTCCTATAACGTCACCAAAGCAGCCGTGGTGGCGCTCTCCGGCACTCTCACCCACGAGCTGATGGAATCCGGTATTAATGTCAGTGTGGTGTGTCCATCGTTCTTCCAAACCAACCTCGAAGACACCATGCGCTCCACCGATGCCGGTCTGCAAAAGATGATGCACAAGCTCTTGGCAAGTGGGAAGCTCAGTGCCGATGACGTTGCACAGCGCATTATTGCTGGCGTTGACAAAGGTCAGCAATACATCCTGCCGCATGAGTCTGGCGAACGCTTATGGCTGATGAAGCGCTACTTCCCACAGGGCATGTACCGCTATGTTTTCCAGCGTAGCATTCAGCGCATGAAGCCACGGGCGAAACGCTAAGGCTAAGGAAAGCAGTCTGAACTTGCCGCCCAAGCGCGCCACATAAAACAAAGAGAATAACGATGGCATTGATTGATGTAGGCGGCGCCATTCGCGCTGGAGAAGATTTAGATACGGCCGCGATTGATCGCTGGTTACGCACGCAGGTCAGTGATCTGAGCGCAGGCTTGCCGGAAGTCACGCAATACAGCGGCGGCGCATCGAACTGGACCTATCGTTTGAAGTACGCCAACTACGATTTGATTTTACGCCGTCCACCCGCCGGCACCAAAGCCAAATCGGCGCATGACATGGTGCGTGAATACACCGTGCAAGCGGCATTATCGACTGCCTATCCGGTGGTCGCAAAAATGCTCGCGCTGTGCCAAGACGCCGCCATCATTGGCTGTGATTTTTACGTCATGCAGCGTATCGAAGGCATTATTCCACGAGCCAATTTACCGAAAGAGCTGGATCTTAGTCGCGAACACGTGCGCGAGCTCTGTACCAATACCCTCGATCAACTGATTGCGTTACATCAAGTCGATTATCGTGCCGTCGGCTTAGAGCAACTGGGCAAAGGCTCAGGCTATTGCAAGCGTCAAGTGGATGGCTGGTGCGACCGCTATGAGAAAGCGCAGACCTGGAATGTGCCGCGCTACAAGGCCATCCGCGCCTGGCTAAAAAAACACACGCCAAGCGATGTGTCTACCTGCATTGTGCACAACGATTGGCGCTTCGATAACGTCGTGCTCGACCCTGCAAATCCGACGCGCGTGATTGGCGTACTGGACTGGGAAATGGCCACGCTCGGCGACCCGCTGATGGAGCTCG
>JBDSQT010000013.1:0-4524 GCA_039929665.1 Paraperlucidibaca sp. | reverse complement strand
CGCACTGTCAGCCAACAGCCCAAGGGGCTGCTGGCTGACTGGCGCCCCGATGTCGATCAAGCCATTGATCAACTAGAAATCTGGCTCAGCGAAGAACATCCACAGCAAACGCTAAACTTCAGCATGGCCAACTTAGCCGCACTCTATGACACCAAACTGTACTTGGTATTTATTGACTATCTCGCCAGCCTTGAGCCTGAGCAGACTGCAGCAGTACTGCAGGAGCAGCAACTCTGGCTACAGTTACGCAAAGAGCGCACTGCCGCTGTGCGACTCAGTAATGGTGATGAGTCTTTGTCGAGCTATAACGCCAGCGAAACCTATGTATACATCACTCATGAGCGCATTGACTCATTAACGGGCTTAATGCAAAAAACCAACCCATGAGCGCAACCTGGTCGGTCTATATTTTGCGCTGCACAGGTGAGCGCTTATACACTGGCATCAGCACCGATGTGGCCAGGCGATATGAGCAACATAGGCGCGGCATAGGCGCAAAATTTACCCGCGCACACCCGCCCATTGCTATTTTAGGTGATCACCTTTGCCACTCACGCAGTGAAGCATTGAGGCTGGAGTATCAGATTAAGCAGCTGGCGCCAGATGCCAAGCGCGAGCTTGCGCTTAGCTGGCAACAAGCTCGGCAGGCAGAATTTGCATGAGATAGCCTACACAGGCATAAGAAGCCTGCTGCATGATTTCCTCACTGATTTCACCGTCGCGGTAATAGCCAAACTTCATGATAGAAAAAGCAATTTCTACCAGCATCGTGGCCAAATCAGGGTCTTCTGGAATATCTACAGTTGGTTTCAAGGTCTTGAAAATCGTACGCACCTCATGACCAATATTTTCAATAGTCACTTCCTGCGCCAAATACGACTCACGACTCACCGGCCAACCCAAAATCAAAATACCAGCCACCGGATTTTGATTGTAATAGGCTGATGCAGCACGTACTAAAATCGGCGCCACTTCACGCCAATGCATACCAACAAATGCTGGCGCTGCATCCCGAACAGTCTCACAAACCTGACTTAAATGTTGCTCTGCAATAGCACCAAAAAGTTGATATTTATTAGCAAAAAACTGATACAGGCTGGCACGTGGCACACCCGATGCTTCAGCAATATCAGGAATAGAAACATCTTCCGGACCGCGCTCTATCAGCAGTATTTCAGCCGCAGCAATAGCTCTTGCAACACGTTCCTGTGTGCGTAGCTGTGCTGGCCGCCGTTGTCGCTGGGTATTTACATCCATGATTACCTCCTGCAAAAAAAATCAGCGGCGATCAAGCGCAGGCAAGCCCGCACCTGTGCGGACAAACACTAATAAGCCACCCGCCATCGCAAGATTTTTCATTAGCAAAATCTGGCTCATCTGCTCGCCATCGCCGTGGAATAGCATGCCAGAGATCACGCAGAAAGCAGCCAATGCGGCAGCCACAAAACGTGTTTGCCAACCAAATAGCAGCGCCAAACCGCCGCCCAACTCAAGCGCGATGACCGCAGGTAAGAGGGTCGGGTTAACACCCATTGATGCCATATAGGCCTGAGTACCCTCATAGCCGCCTATTTTACTATAGCCGGCCATGATGAAAATAAACGCCATCAAGGCCCTAGCCATGATGGCCAAAGCGCTATTGAAAAGTGGCCTCTCAACCAGATAGGCAACGCGATCGGCTATGGTGTGTGACCACGAAAACATGCACTACTCCAGTAGTTTTCTTGAGCGCTAAGTTTAGCGCTTAAAGCCGATGCTGTGGGCAGAGATCGCATTAACGATAAAGCGCGGTGACAAACGAACGGTAAACGCCAACAACTTAATCAGCCAGCGGTGCACCGAAATGCCGCGCTTCGCCTTTAATGAAGCGTAGGCGTAATTGGCCAAGCTCTCTAAAGATGACAGCATCGGCCACATAAAGGCCGCTGAAGCTTCGGCATTGGCCGCTGACGCAAAACCGGTGTCAGTGGGGCCAGGGCAGAGTGTAGTGACCTGCACATTGTGACCTTTGAGTTCATAATTAAGCGCATCAGAGAAGCTCAAGACATAGGCTTTTGACGCGTAGTACACCGCAGCGCCAGGACCTGGCATGAAGCCGGCAATAGAGGCAACGTTGAGAATTTGACCACCGCCCTGCGCCACCATACGACGACCCATGGCGTGCGCTAGTGAAGTTACCGCAGCGACATTGAGCTGCACCATTTGGTTCAAGCGCTTAATGTCAGCATCAATAAAGGTGCCAAATTCACCAAAACCTGCATTATTAATTAGTATATCGACGCGCTGATCACCGAGCTTTTGCATGAGCTCTTCAGCAGCCCCTTCGTAGCCTAAGTCTTGACCAATAACCCCAGCCTTGATGCCATGACGATCACTAAGCTCATCAGCAATGCCCTGCAGTATATCGACACGACGAGCCACCAAGATAAGGTCTGTGCCATCGGCGGCCAAACGACGCGCCAGTTCTAAGCCGATGCCATTGGATGCGCCGGTAATTAATGCTGTTGCCATCTTCACTCTCCCTTCGTACGGATTGGACGCCAAGTCTCGACGTTACGCTATTTTTATAATTACTTGCAGGTGCACCGCCGAACGCGAGTGTAACGACGATCAAACACACTATACCCAGTGTGTGCAGCTGCACGACACTAACAAAAAACCACTCAACTGGTACAATTGTACACATAATACCGCGCGTCAAAATGACCGCTTATCGGATAAACCCAACCTTTGGCACCTCTAGCGCTTGACGAGCAACGCAAATAATAAAAGAAAAGCCAATAAGCACTAGCAATCCACATGAATCTTGCGTAATATTTGCGCCGCCGCATGAGCGGTTGATCGTACCTGCCTCTTTTCGTGCTGTTTCGGGGTCACTTCCCTGTATCGCAGCCGTCCCGGCTTGGTTGGTAACGACCATATAGCTAGCCTCCGCCGACTATCGCCGGACCGCTGCCGTACCCACATACCGCGGGCTACCCGCGAGGATAAATGAAGTGTCCCTGACTTTTGCTGCTTTAAAGCTGCATGATGCGCTATTGGCTGCGCTGAATGAAGCCGGTTATACCGAACCCACACCTGTACAAGCACAGGCTATTCCCATCGCCCTTGCAGGCAAAGACTTGATGGCCTCTGCCCAAACCGGCACAGGCAAGACAGCGGCATTTATTTTGCCCGCTCTGCATCGCATTACCCAAACCCCAGGCGGCCCCGGTAAAGGCCCGCGTATTTTGGTGCTAACACCAACACGCGAATTGGCTCGCCAAGTCGAAAGCGCCGCTCGCATCTATGGTGCTCGCCTGCGTATTCGCACCGCCAGCATTCTGGGTGGCATGAACTACCAACAACAAGCGCGTCAGTTACAGCGCCCTGTTGATGTCATGGTCGCCACACCAGGTCGTTTACTCGATTTGATGAATCGCGGCCAAATCATGC
Source organism: Paraperlucidibaca sp. (assembly GCA_039929665.1). GTDB lineage: Bacteria > Pseudomonadota > Gammaproteobacteria > Pseudomonadales > Moraxellaceae > Perlucidibaca. Next base: position 1,089 of record JBDSQT010000013.1, on the reverse strand, counting down.
TCGACCGCGTTGAAGTCTTGGTACTCGACGAAGCCGACCGCATGCTCGACTTAGGCTTTATTGATGATGTTGAGCTGATTGCTGAACAAGCACCGGCCGAGCGTCAAACGCTGCTGTTCTCAGCAACTCTGGAAAACCGCATTGCCACGCTAGCGGCCCGCGTTATGCGCGACCCTGAGCGTCTGCAAATCAGCTCGCAAACTGCCAAACATGAAAACATCGAGCAATCGCTGTATTTCTGCGATGACATTGCGCACAAAAAAGCGATCTTGCTGAAGCTGCTGGCTAAAACTGAAGTGAACCAGTCCATCGTCTTCACCGCGACTCGTCGCGATGCCGAAGAGCTGTCGATTGAACTCGCCAACTACGGTATTCAGAGTGCCGCACTGCATGGCGACATGAAACAGCCTGCGCGTAACCGTACGCTGCGTGCTCTGAAAGATGGTGGCGTACGCTGCTTGGTTGCCACCGACGTTGCCGCTCGCGGTATCGATGTCGCCGGCATCACTCACGTGTTCAACTTCGACCTACCGATGGTCTTAGAAGATTATGTTCACCGCATTGGCCGTACTGGCCGTGCTGGCCGTACTGGTACCGCCATCAGTTTGGTGAACCGTCGTGACCGCGGTAAATTGCAGCGCTTGGCCGCCTACACAGGCAACGCCATTCCTGAAATGACCATTGATGGCATGGAGCCACGCCCGGCACCAAAATATCGTGACAACGGCCCTAGCGCTGGTCGTCCAGCCGGTGCTGGCCGCGGCGCGCCACGTCGTGATGGTCCACGTCCTGCCTATAGCAATGATCGTCCTGCTTATAGCAACGACCGTCCAGCACGCAGCAATGATCGTCCCGCTTATAGCAACGACCGTCCTGCCAACAACAGCGACCGCCCAAACTTCAGCAATGATCGCCCTGCTTATGGCCAAGGTCGTCCTGCTTATAGCAACGACCGTCCAGCCCGTAGCAACGATTCGGCACCACGCGGCGACCGTCCACGCAGTGATCGTCCAGCGTATAGCAATGACCGTCCAGCGTTTAATAGCGACCGTGGCAGCGACCGTGGCGGCTACCGCGATCGCGCTGCTG
>JBDSQT010000012.1:0-2784 GCA_039929665.1 Paraperlucidibaca sp. | reverse complement strand
CGTATTTGCCTTTGGCAGTCTTGAAAATCTCTTTCACACGCCCAGTGATATACAAATAGCCATCATCATCAAAGCGACCTTTGTCACCGGTCTTTAGCCAGCCATCGGCAGTAAACGCGGCCGCTGTCTGTTTAGCATCATCGAAGTAGCCCATCATCACGCCGGGATGGCGTACTTGAATTTCGCCCTCTTTCGAGAGCCGTAAGTTGGCATCAGAAAACGGTTTGCCGACACTGCCTAAACGCTGGGCGCCAGGACGATTGATGCTGCAGTACAGCGCCTCGCTTTGGCCATAGCACTCGTAGATATCAAGGCCCAAGACATCACGGAAAAACAGCAATGTGGCGTGCGGAATCGGTGCGGCACCACAAAATAGCGCGCGACTATGCTGCAGACCAAGACGAGTCACCATGCGTTTACGCAGCAATGGTCCGAGCCAGCGGCGCTTCACCAGCGCGCGTAATTGGCGCTCCGGAATACGCGCCGTAAAACTCGCCTGCAAGCGCGAAAGCACTAAGGGCACGGCGACAAAACGCGTCGGTTGAAACTCCATGAGCTGCTCGCTCATTTTTTCCACGCGCTCGAGGAAATACACCTCAGCACCCCAATATAGGCTGGCCATCTCGACCGCCACGCGCTCCAAAATATGCGCGAGCGGCAGATAGGAAAACAAACGCTCGCCCGGCTTCGCTGGAATAACTTCGCGAAACACGGCGGAGGTAAAGGCCAGATTGCCGTAACTGAGCATCACACCTTTCGAGTTGCCGGTGGTGCCTGAGGTATAGACCAGCGTAGCTAAGGTGTCGGCACTAGGCTTCTCGTAGCGGCGCAGCGGCAAATGCGAACGCGCAAAGCCAGCCCAGCTGTGCTCAGCAGCCGGCGAAGCATCGTAGGGCATGGCAATGGTCACGATGCCGTTCGGCAGACCTTGCTGCAACATATCGGTAGCCACAGCCGAGGGCATTGGGCCGATAAAAATCGCCTTGGCATCGCAGTGCGTCAAGATCCATTGCGTGGTTTTCGACGCTTGGCGGGCATAAATACCCACGGGCACGAGGCCGGCCATTTGGATAGCAAGATCAGCCAAAAACCAATGCGCGCAGTTCATGCCGGCAATGGCCACTCGCGAGCCCGCAGGCCAGCCCTGCGCCTGCAACGCCGAAGCCATACGGCCCACATCATCGGCCGCTTCGCGCCAGGTCATGGTACGAACCGCGCCGGCTTCGTGCTGAGTAAGCCACGTCGCATCGGGCGTTTGTTCGGCCCAGTGCAGTAGTTGATCGACGGGGTACGAGGTGCTGGTCGCCACGGTCATGTCACATTCCCTGATAGGCCCTAAAAGGCAAAGGCCGACAACTGCCGGCCATCATTCATAGTGTTGGATCTTCCGCGCGATGGCGCGATTGCATGCGTTTCACTGTGCGGGCGGCAGCACTAGGCTTCGCTTGATTATGCTCAACGCCAGCAATATCGCTGCGGCTATCGAGCCACTGAGCACACGGCTCCCAGACTTCAACGGCAGCTTTCGAGCCCAAAATAACGCCCATATGGCCGCCGGGAGCGATACGAAACTCACGCGACTCGCTACCCACTAACTCCACCGACTTACTCGCCACATCAACCGGCACAATATGATCCGTGGTACCGGCATAAGCTAAATAATCGGCCTTAATGGTGCTCAGGTCGGCATCGATATCGCCTAACGACATGATGCCATCGGCAAATTGATTATCGATTAAGGCATGCACAAACATGTCTTGAAGCACGCCAACCGGATAGACCAGCATGTGGTCGAGATAATCGGCGGTGGTGCTATGGCTTTCGACAAATTCGCGATCGGCCAAGCGCTTCGCCAAGTTCCAATAGGTCGTGACGCTACCAATAGGATCGGTAAGTTTAAAGCCTAAGGTAGTAACCCAACCCGGCATCTGCAGGCTTATTGGGTTTAGATCTTGGATGCGTAATGGCGTGTAGCGGCGTACGAGTTCAGCAGGCTTTTGAATAATCCGTCCAAGCATCGCAGGCAGGCCGCTGCTGCGAAAATCAATCGGGCTGGCAATCGTGATGAGGTTACGCACTTTGGTATCGCCCGAGCCACCGGCATACATCAGCGACAATAAGCCGCCCATGCACCAACCCATCAGAGAGACCTCTTCAACACCGGAATGTTTACGCACTTCCGCGATGGCCTCGGAGAACATATCGATGGCGTAGTCTTTTAAGCGCAAGGTGGCATGGCGGCGCTCAGGAATGCCCCAGTCGATCATGTAGACATGATAGCCGCGCGCTGAAAAGAAGCGCGCCAAACTGCGATATGGCATCAGATCGAAGCTTTCAGTGGTGACCCCCAGCGGCGGCACTAAGATCAGTGGCACAGCATGGCGCTTACGCTGCACCGCCAGCATCTCACCATTGGGTAATGGGATCGCGTCTTCGTAGGGCGGCGGATAATAGCGCAGCGACATCGGATCGCCGGTGAGCAAGGTCTCGTAGGGGGTGAGGCCAGACTGCACCAAACTACCCCGCAAAAACGCCCAATCGAGCGCATTACCGGCGGCGACTTGAGCTCGAGCGCGGAGCTCTCTGACCTGTTTACTTAGTAACTTTAGTGGACTTGCCATCGTGGGCTCCTGCCTATACCTACCCACCAACGGTGCAGCGGGACTGACTTGGCGTCAGTGTACCCCGCTTTTTCAGCCGTGGCAGTGCCAGCGGTCGGCCGCCTTAGGGCTTGAGTAATGTGCGACCGTTATTGGCAGCAATGCGCAAGCGCAATGCGTTGAG
>JBDSQT010000011.1:0-4457 GCA_039929665.1 Paraperlucidibaca sp. | reverse complement strand
GACCTGCTCACCACCGCGCCCACTGTGGTCTATGAAATTGAGACCAATAAAGGCGATGTACTCTACGTCGATAATCCCTCGAAATTGCCGGATACCGGCTCGATTGCAGACTTCCGTGAGCCTATCGCGGAGTGTCATATTTTAGTGCCGCCAGCCTATGTTGGCGATGTCATTAAGCTCTGCCAAGACCGCCGCGGCGTGCAAAAAAGCCTGCTCTTTCATGGCAAGCAAGTCGCTTTAACCTATGAAGTGCCGATGGGTGAGGTGGTGCTCGACTTCTTCGATAAATTGAAGTCCTGCTCGCGCGGTTATGCATCACTCGACTACTCATTCATACGCTTTGAATCAACGCGTTTAGCGCGTATCGACATTCTTATTAATGGTGAACGCGTTGATGCTTTGGCAATGATTTGCCACGTCGATAATGCCCGTTATCGTGGCATGGCCATTGTTGATAAAATGAAAGAACTGATTCCACGGCAGATGTTCGATGTCGCCATTCAGGCGGCTATTGGCACGCAAATTGTGGCTCGTCAAACCGTTAAAGCCATGCGTAAAGACGTGTTGGCGAAATGCTATGGCGGCGATGTGAGCCGTAAGCGCAAGCTCCTTGATAAGCAAAAGCAGGGTAAGAAGCGCATGAAACAAGTGGGTAATGTCGAGATTCCGCAGGAAGCGTTCCTGGCCGTTTTGAAGGTCGATAAATAACCCTGAGGGTGTGTTGTGGATATTGATTTCTCGCTCGTCCTAACCTTGGCCGTACTGATCAGCGGCGTGCTTTGGGCCTTTGATGCTCTGTTGCTGAAGCCTGGTCGTCGTGAGCGTTTGGTAGCTGCTGAGCAGCAAGCAGCGAATGGCGGGCAGTCACTGCCTGTTGAAGCCGCGACGCATATCATGCGCGAGCCCTGGCTGTTTGAAACAGCGCATGGTTTTTTCCCCGTATTGGCTGTGGTCTGGGTGTTGCGCTCGTTTATTGCCGAGCCGTTCACCATTCCATCGGGCTCGATGATTCCGACCCTGCAGGTCGGCGACTATGTACTGGTGAATAAGTTTGCCTATGGCCTACGCTTACCGGTATTGGGCACGGAAATCTTGCCGGTGGCAGAGCCCAAGCGCGGTGATGTCATGGTCTTTCGCTTTCCCGCCCAGCCCTCGATCAACTACATTAAGCGCGTCATTGGGCTGCCTGGAGATCATCTGGAAAGTCGTAATGAAGTGTTGTTTATCAATGGGGTAGAGGCTAGTCGCGAGTTACAAAAACCATTGCTGGATGCTGAGCCTGGCGAAGAGATTTACCTGGAAAATCTAGGCGGCGTGACGCACTTCACCCGCGAAGAAGCCGGCCTGCAACCGGCTGGCCCTGAGTGGACTTACACCGTGCCAGCGGGTGAGTATTTTATGATGGGCGACAACCGTGATAACTCCAATGACAGTCGTTTTTGGGGCCCAGTCGCTGAAAGGCTGATTGTCGGGCGCGCGTTTTATATCTGGATGCATAAAGAGCCAGGCCTGCATTGGCCATCGTTTTCGCGCAACGGGAGCATCCGATGATCGATGCGTTAGCGCGCCTACAACGCACCATCGGATACGAATTTCGTGATCTCGATTGGTTGCGATTGGCGCTCACGCATCGCAGTGTTTCTGGCCGCCGTAATAATGAACGCCTAGAGTTTTTAGGCGATGGCTTGCTGAACTTTGCCGTCGCCGACAGTTTGTATCTGCAGTTTCCGCAAGAAGATGAAGGCCGACTATCTCGCCTGCGTGCCACGCTTGTACGGCAAGACAGTCTCGCCATCATTGCTCGCGAATGGTCACTCGGCGATTACCTAGTGATGGGTTCTGGCGAGCTGAAAAGTGGTGGTTATCGTCGTGAATCTATCCTGTCTGATACCGTTGAAGCGGTGATTGGCGCGATGCATCGCGATGGTGAGCCGATGCCTGAGATGACCGAGCATATTCGCCGCTGGTATGGTGAGCGACTGACCGCTATTGTTGTTGGTGACGGCCTGAAAGATCCAAAAAGTCGCCTGCAAGAATGGCTACAAGCACGGCGCTTAGACCTGCCACACTATGAGGTGTTATTGGTGACTGGCGAGGCCCATGACCAATTTTTTAAGGTGCGTTGTGATGTGCCTGAAATCAGCCCCACGCAACCGGCGTTTAGTACCGAAGGCAATGGCGTGAGCCGGCGCTTTGCTGAGCAGGAAGCGGCCAATATGGCGCTGCAAAAAATCTTACCGCCCGCAAAATTGGGTTTACGCACCGGGCCATCTAAGCCCACATCAGGACAGTAATATGGCCAATGACGATGTCATTAATGCCTTTTTTGGCGGCGGCGAAAGCAAACAAGTATTTCCCAGCGATTACCGTTGTGGTTATGTCTCGATAGTGGGTCGCCCCAATGTCGGCAAATCAACCTTGCTCAATCATATTTTGGGGCAAAAACTCTCCATTACGTCGCGCAAACCGCAGACGACACGCCACCGTATTTTAGGCATTGTTAGTCGCGACAATGTGCAGGTGATTTATGTTGATACGCCGGGTATCCACGGCGAAGAGCGCAAAGCGATCAACCGTTATATGAACCGTGCCGCGACGTCGGCATTGCGTGATGTTGATGTGATTTTATTCGTCGTCGATGCGCTGAAATGGACTACCGATGATGAGCTGGTGTTGGAGAAGCTGAAAACCGCCAAGTTGCCGGTCATTTTGGTGATCAACAAAGTCGACACCTTGGGTGATAAAGCCGCGCTCTTGCCAGTCATTGAAAAGCTCACGCAGCGCATGGAATTTGCCGCTGTGTTGCCCGTGTCGGCGCTGCGCGGCCACAACCTTGATGAGCTGCACGCGGCTGTTGGTATGCGCCTGCCCTTGTCGCCGCCGTTTTTCGATGAAGGTCAAATCACTGACCGTTCGCAGCGCTTTTTAGCGGCGGAAATGGTGCGTGAGAAAATCATGCGCCAACTTGGTGAAGAGATTCCCTATGAGCTCACGGTGGAGATTGAGGAGTTCAAAAAGGAAGGGAAATTACTGCGTATTTCGGCCTGCATTTTGGTTGAACGCGAAGGCCAAAAGAAAATCGTCATTGGCGATGGCGGCAGTCGGTTAAAGCTTATCGGCACTGAGGCACGCCTCGATATGGTGAAGATGTTTGATAGCAAAATCATGCTGGCGCTGTGGGTGAAAGTGAAAGGTGGCTGGTCCGATGATGAGCGCGCATTGAAAAGCTTAGGCTATACCAGCGATTAATCATCATGAATGAGAAGACCTGGTATCCCGCTTATGTGCTGCATGCGCGTGCGTATCGAGAGACCAGTGTCTTGGCGGACTTTTTTCTGCCGGAGTTTGGCCGTATCACCGCTATAGCACGGGGTGTGCGGCGTAAAGGCCAGCAAGTCCCTAGTGTCTTCCAACCCTATTTTATTCAGCTCGCCGGTCAAGGTGAGTTGCGTGCGGTGGCGGCGCTAGAGACTACCTCGCAAGCGCTGGCCTTGCAGGGCGGCGCGCTGTTTTCTGGCTTATACCTGAATGAGCTGTTGGTGCGCTTATTACCTCGTGAACTGCCACAGCCTGAGCTATTCATCGCCTATGCCGGTGCGTTAGGTGCGCTCAGCGAACTCATCACACCCGATGCCGACGCTATCGCACCGGTGTTGCGCTGTTTTGAGCGTCAGCTCTTAGAGAGCATGGGGCAGTGGGCCAGTAATACTGTTGAGGCCGATAGCGGCGAGCCATTAAGTCCTGCGCAGTATTATCAGTATTATCCTGAGCATGGTTGGTTGGCGGCACGCGAAGGCCAGCGCGGTGCGTGCTGGGGCGCGGATATCCTCGCGGTACACGCCGAGGACTTATCAACGCCGACGCGTCTGCGCTTGGCGAAAGTGCTTTATCGCAGCGCATTGATGCCATTATTGGGCGACAAGCCATTGAAAAGCCGAGATTTATTTGCTGCACTGCAGGGCAGTGCAAAGCCGGAGAGTCAGTCATGAGCGACTTATTATTAGGTGTGAATATCGATCACGTGGCCACGCTGCGCCAAGCACGCGGCACGCGCTACCCGGAGCCGGTCTATGCCGCCTTGGTGGCCGAGGAGCACGGCGCCGATGGCATCACCGTGCATCCGCGTGAAGACGCTAGGCATATTCAGTTGCGTGATGTACGCCTGCTGGCTCAAGTCCTGCAAACGCGGATGAATTTAGAAATGGCCGTCACCGAGGCCATGCTGGTCTTTGCTGAAGAGATCAAGCCTGCACATGTCTGCTTGGTGCCGGAAAAGCGCGAAGAGCTGACCACCGAAGGGGGCTTAGACGTTATCGCGGGTTTTGATCGCGTGCAGGCGGCCTGCCAGCGCTTAGGCCGTCAGGGCATGGATGTGTCATTGTTTATTGACCCCGAGCCAGCGCAAATTGACGCCGCGATTCGTGCCGGTGCCCCGACTATTGAGCTGCACACCGGAG
>JBDSQT010000010.1:0-5617 GCA_039929665.1 Paraperlucidibaca sp. | reverse complement strand
ACCGACCTTTGGTCAACTCTTGGGCAATCGCGCCGATGAGTATCGTGACTTGAAAAAATCCTGGCAGGCCGGTACTGCACTTAAATCAGATGGCGCCAAAGACATCGAGAAAGGCGAAGACCTCATTAAGCGCGGCGAGAAACTCATTAAGCAAGGTGAGAGTCTCGTTACCCAAGGTAAGGCCAATGTGCAGCAAGGTAGCGAAGAAGTTGATCGCGCTGAAGCTAACTACATCAAAATGATTGCTACGCCCGCTGTACCAAGCGCGTTGTAAACGAATCAAGCGCAAGTAAAAATTGTCTGACAATTTTTACTTGCCGAATTCGCACAGGCATTGTAGCGTGACCATCCGGTCAACTTCTGTATGAGAAACGCTGCGCTATGTCTGCCATAACCAATCGCCTTAAGTCACTTCCCAAACTCGGCGCCCTGTGGGCTATCATCAAAGTATTACCTGTGCCAAGACCACTGGTGATGCTTGGTGAAGGCTCTGCGCAACGCCTATGTCGCAGCATGGCAGATCAAGGTATTACCCGTGTCTTGGTGATTACCGACGAGATTTTGGCCAAACTCGGCACCGTCGACCCGCTGATTGCTGAGTTACACAGCCATGGCGTTGAAACCACACTATTTACTGGCGTACGCCCCGATCCGACGTTTGAGATCGTGGAAGCCGGTTTGGCCGCCTGCAAAGCAGCACGCGCCAATGCTATTTTGGTGGTTGGTGGTGGCTCGGCTATTGATGCCGGCAAAGTCATTGCACTGGCCGCCTCTACCGGCAAAACACCGAAACAACTAGTCGGCGTGCTCAAAGGTCGCCAGCCTTCATTGCCCTTTTTTGTGGTGACCTCCACGTCGGGCACCGGTTCAGAAGCTAGCGTTGCCGCCGTCATTTCCGATAGCGTCACGCATATCAAAGCACTGATCGTAGATCCCGCTCTTGTGCCGCAAGCCGCCGCTCTGGACCCGCTAATTACGCAAGGCATGCCGGCTTCGGTTACTGCAGAATCGGGTATCGATGCGCTAACGCATGCGCTAGAAGGCTGGGTTAGCGGCTTTGCCAATGTCGAAACCGACAACTACAACCGCACCGCCATCCGCATGATCTTTAAGCACTTGGAAACCGCCTGCAACGAGCCGAAAAATCTCGCCGCGCGCGAGGCCATGGCCTTAGCGTCGCACTATGCCGGTATCTGTTTGAACATTACTGCGGTTGGCTATGTGCATGCTATTGCGCATCAGCTAGGGGCTAACTACGGCGTGCCACATGGCCGCGCCAATGCCATGGTGCTGCCGCATGTGCTGACCTTCAATAAGCCCACCTGTGGCAAGAAATTTGCCTCATTAGCACGCGACTTAAGCTTGGCCAGCGCGCAAGACAACGACACAGTGGCTGCCGATGCGCTGATCGCTGCGGTACGCGAGCTGATGGCGCGTTTGCCGCTCAAGCATCAAGGCGATTTGATTAAGCGCAGCGATTATGAGCGCATTGCCCATGACGCGCTGATCGAGGCACACGGCATGTATAACGTGCCGCGCTATATGGTCGAGGCCGATATCTATCGCGTGCTCGATGGCGTAGTGGCCGCGGCTTAAGTTCAGCGTTAGTCGCTGGTCATGCGCTGGTTAATCCAACGACTCATCCATGCCGGCGACAGCTTCACTGCCAAACTCAGCACCTTGGTCTGCAAGCCTACAGGGTAATGAATCGGGCTGGTCGCGCCACGATCATTGGCGGCGTACCAGACCGCGCGCGCCACATCGTCTACGTTAAGCTTGATGCCCAATGATTTGACGCTCGGCATATTGCCCATGCCTGAGACCATATTAGTCTGCACAAACAGCGGCCAAATACTTTTCACACGAATGCCCTGATCGGCCCACTCGCAATCGAGTGCTTCGGTCAGTCCGCGCACCGCAAATTTGCTCGCCGAATAACTCGCCAAGCCTGGCTGACCAAAGATCGCTGAAGCCGAGGCCATATTGATGACCACCGCTTTCGGTGTTTTGCTCAAATACGGATAGGCTGCATGGCAACCCGCCAGCACACCGCCAACGTTAATGTCGATGATGGCCTGATGACGTTTGATGGGAATTTCATGGAAAGCCCCCGCTGACAAAATGCCGGCGTTATTGACCAGTACATCGAGGCGCTCACCAGAGGCCTTCCAGAAGCTCGCTAAGGCTTTTTCCCACTGCTTGGTATCGCCAACATTGAGTGCGACGGTGAAGCAACGGGCATTGCCGATTTCAGATTTCAGTGACGCCAGACCCACTTCGTCGAGGTCAGCAGCACCAACAAACCAGCCCTGATGGGCAAACTCAATGGCCACGGCGCGACCAATGCCAGCGGCGGCACCGGTAATAAAGACGGCTTGATTCATATTCGTTCTCAATGCAGGTATACGCGAACTTTAGCCCAAGCGCCGCCTTCTCGCCAGTAACAACCCCAGGCAGGCCATAACAAAAATGCCCAAGGCTTGCACACCGAGTACGACGTCACGCGTCTCTTTACCAACGATGCCATCAAGCCATAAAGCTTTATGCAAATAGGCAAAGCTAAGACCCTCGGTACGCGCAAGATCGGTGACCACGGAGCTGACGACAGCATCGATGGGATCAATATAGATCGCGAGGTGATCGGGCGTATCGAGTATGAGTTGATAAACTGGCAGGCGCTTTTGCACAAAGCCATACTCGGGTGTAAAGCCAGTGATCGCCTGCAAACTGATGATGGCCGCACTCGGATATTGCGCTAAGACACCCGTAGCAAGCTCCTGCACATAGTCCTCGGTGCTCGCTGGCTGGCCACTATCGACGCGCTGCAAAATCATGGCGAAACTGACGAGTGCCGCATGACTTTTTTGGTGCGCCGCGTGCTCGCCGCCGGCTTGCGCGCGTGTCATCGCATAGCTCATCCATAGCGGCCCATTGGCGCTGGCGACCGCCAAGCTACGCTCACCCATTACCCCTAAGACCGGCGGCAAGGTGCGCAGCTGCGCAGCACTAAAGGCTAATCGCGGGGGGTTGGCATTGAAGCTGGGCTGGCTTTTGTTGATCGCTAAGACATGAAATATGCCGCTGCTCATCGAGGCGATGGCACCGAGTGCGACAAACCAGCCTAGACGCCGATGCCAGCGACGCGTGAACGCGGCGGCAGGACTAGCGCGGCGAAATAAGCGCAGAATTCCACTGATTACCACCACCAAGCCTAGGCTCAACACGATCGCCATGGTGATGTCGCGCGATGGCTCATGGGTCCAGGCACGCCAGCTGTGCAGCTGCGAAAAGGTCGCGCTAAACCATGTTTTCCATGGATCGCTCAGGGCCGCTAAACGCAGACCGCGCGGCTCGATAAACGCCACGGTGTCTTGACCAGAAAAATGCACGCGCCACACCGGCAAGTAGCGATTCACAAAGGGATACTCATCACTAAACGCGGTGATGAGTTGTAGCTCGGGCGCGCCAGAAGCAATGCCCGTGAAGTGACGCGCCAAGGCCGTCATCAACGCCGGCTCGATGTCACTTAGCTGACCATCACTCGCGCGGAAATACTGGCGCGAACCATCCGCGCCACCAGCCATCCAATAGGCCTTGCCCTGCCACGTCAGCGGGCGCAGCTCCGTTAACACAAGGCTTGTGGGCAACACTGATGCTGGTGCGGGTAAAGCCTGCCAACTACTACCCACTGGCGGATTAACCATCGCTGGCGGCGGCACCATGGCGGCGGCCGAGGGCTGCCAACGCGCCATAATGGGATGCAATAGCCCAGTCAATGACCAGGCGAGTACTGGCAATACAGCGATTAAAGCCAGTAGACGATGCCAGCGGGCCAGACGACTCAAGTTTTGTGTTGTCATTAAAACGCCTTACTCACACCGGCATACACTGCACGGCCATCGCCGGGGCTGAACTGGGCTTGGTCAGTGCTATTGGCATTAAAAATCACCCCGGTGGTGCTGGCATAACGCTTATCACCTACATTACGACCTTCGACAAACCACGCAAAACCATCGCTCAATGATTGGTTGAGCTTGATGCCATAAATGCTGTAGCCCGGTGCTTTAAGCGTATTTTTATGGTCAACCCAGGCGCGCGAGGCGGATTGTACTGTTGGACCAAGCCAGACATTGCCGGGTAACTTCACCGCAGCTTCAGCATTGAGCACGTGGTCTGGCACACCGGCAATGGTGTTATTGCCGGCGCCAGAATCATCAACAAAGTGAAAATCGTTGTAGAGATAGCTGGCCTGTGCGCGCCAATTATTAGCACGTGCAGAAAGGCCAAATTCGATGCCTTGGTGCACCGCTTTATCGGCATTGATGGTGGCCGAGGCGGTACCAACGGCTAATGTCAGCAACTCATGACGAATATGTGCACGATACAAAGACACATCCCAACCTAACTTGGCATCGGCAACTTGCCTATGACCACGGGCACCGAGCTCTGCAGTCATCGCGCGTTGAGCCTTCAAGGGGGTGCTATTTAGCGTCTCTGAAAAACTTGGCGGCTCAAAGCTGCCACTGACATTGGTATAGATTTCTGTGTCTTGTGCTGGACGATAAATCAGCCCTATTTTAGGCGATGTGCGCTGATAGCCTTCCTCATAACTGCCGGTGGGTAACAGCATCGCTCCCGTCGCTACATCAATACCATTGTTGTCAATCTCAACCGTTTGTCGTCGTGTGGCAAAACTGCTTTGCAGACCTGTCACCGTCGTTAAGCTAGGTGACCAGTCCCAGCTGGTTTGACCATAGAGATCGATATTATCTGCGCTTTGTTTTTGTCGATGATCAAGCGCGCCGCGTGCTTGACCAACAGCAAAGCCTTGCCCTGGCACGAAGACATTGTTGGCGTAGCTATGGCGCTCATCATCCGTTAAGCCATGCCGCCATTGCGCACCGACCACATGCTGCTGGCGCTTGCCTGCCCACTGCGTATTGGCGCTATGCCTCAAACCCACCCCCCAGTCGCGGCTATCTTGCTCCAGCACACCGGGGCCGGTGGGGAAAAACTCAATCGGGTGATATAGGCGCTTTTTGGCTAGGAACACCGAAGCTTCGCTGATATTTCCGTTGTCATGCGTGTAGTGCATGCGATTGGCTAGGCGATACAAGACAAAGTCTCGGTGCTGGTCGCGCGCTTCAGAACGAGCACTGGCTTGGCGCGGATTCGCTTTCAGCTGCGCATACGTCAAGTTACCTGGCAACTCTGAATCGGTATCGACAATGGTCACGTAAGTACGACTTTCTAGTTGCGGACTCAGCTGCACACCCACGTTTCCGACAACACGCGCGTTGCGTTGGCGAGCATGATCACGAAAGCCATCTTGCTCTTGGAAATTCGCCGAGGCGTAGGCGTCGAGCGCGCCCTTGGCGGCTCCGGCGCTGATGTTATAGCGCTGATACGCAAACGCGCCGACCTCCGCACGCAGCGATAGCGCCGGTGAGCTGCGACCGGTCTCACTGACGTAATTGATCGCGCCACCCAAGGTGCTGCCGCCATAACGCAGAGCATTGGCGCCGCGCTCAACCTCAATATAGCGCGTGGCTTGCGGCTCGATGGCTTGCATATCAAAACCGCCGTCGGCGAGATTCAGCGGCACACTATCTTGCAG
>JBDSQT010000009.1:0-14500 GCA_039929665.1 Paraperlucidibaca sp. | reverse complement strand
GTGACATATCGACATGGGGTGGCATATCGAAGCCGCGCAACTCCAAGAGGCCTAGGCGACCGGTACTGCTATCGGGCGAGTAGAGCTTATCGATACAGAACTCGGCGCGATGGGTATTGCCGGTGGCGTCGACCATTAAATGGCGCAGCAGACGATCAACCAGCCATGGCGGGCAGCTCTCGCCGACCGGTGGAAATTGTGCAAAGGCCATTTCCAGCTCGTACAGCGCATCTTGGCGCGCCTCATCAATGCGTGGCGCCTGTGAGGTCGGGCCGATGAATAAGCCCGAAAATAGATAGGACAGTGACGGGTGGTTATGCCAAAAGCTGATCAAGCTGCGCAGTAAGTCGGGGCGCCGCAAAAACGGTGAATCGACAGGCGTGGCACCGCCGAGCACGGTGTGATTGCCGCCGCCGGTACCGGTGTGGCGACCATCGACCATGAACTTTTCGGGGCTCAAATGGCATTCATGAGCGGCTTGATAAAGAAACTGGGTGCGCGCCACTGACTCTTTCCAGCTCGTCGCCGGATGAATGTTGACCTCAATCACGCCTGGATCTGGCGTGACTGAAAAGCGCTCTAGACGAGGATCTTTAGGCGGCTCATAGCCCTCCAAGATCACCGGCTGCTTCAGCGCTTTGGCGGTGGCTTCAATAGCCGCGATGAGCTCAATGAATTCAGGCAGCTCGGCCAGCGGTGGTAGAAATAAATACAGATGACCATCGCGTACTTGTGCGCACAGGCTAGTCCGCACAATGCCCGTTGCGGAGGCGTTGAGCACGGGCTTGGCGGCGATTATTTCAGCGGCCGCCGCGCGCTCGTCGGCACGGGTGCTGCGTTGCGAAATAGTCGCTGAGGTGAGCGATAGCGTGGAGTAAGACTGCTGTGGGTCTTGAGCATGCAGATAGGGGAAGTCTGAGGTCTTCACCCACGGCAATGAATCTAAGGGTAGGCGGTAGCCCATAGGCGAGTCACCTGGAATCAAGTAGCAGGTTTCATCGCGCAAGAACCATTGGCCGGTTTGCCAGCGTTTGCCATTACTGCTACGCGCCAAGGGCAGGGTATAGCCAACCACGCTGCCGAGACCTTCCGCGAAAATACGCGCCATGCGAGCGCGCTCCATGGGGTCTTTTAAGCGTGGATCGTTAGGCAGAACATTGCTCGGCAGTTGACGTTCGCGCCAGAGGTAATACAGCGTGTCCTCATAGACGGGAAATAGACTGCCTTGAGGAAGGTGTAGGGCAAGACTGAGCTTTTTTAAGAAGCTTTCAGCGTTGGCGCTGGTGGCCTTGCCAGGCGACTGTTCATCGCCAATAAGCGCGGGGTTTTTCCACAAGGGCTTGCCATCGCGGCGCCAAAAGCAATTCAGCGACCAGCGCGGCAGCTGCTCACCGGGATACCATTTGCCCTGACCAAAGTGTTGTAAGCCGCCGGGCGCGTACTGCGCCGCTAAGCGCTTGTACAAGTCGGTGGCGCGCGCGCGTTTGGTCGGGCCTAGCGCATCGGTATTCCACTCTGCGCCATCGGGGTCGTCTGCGGCCACGAAGGTCGGCTCGCCGCCCATGGTCAGGCGTACATCATGGGCTTTGAGGTCGGCATCTACTTGCTCGCCAAGCGCGATCATGGCGTCGCGTTGCGCCTCGGTCAGTGGCTTGGTGACTCGCGGCTGCTCATCGAGGCGGGTAACCGACATTTCATGGATAAATTCGCATTCAGCATCGTCGACTAAGCCGGTAATGGGCGCGGCGGAAGTTGGCTCGGGACTGGCGGCTAGCGGCAAATGGCCTTCGCCAGCAAATAGGCCGGAGGTGGGGTCTAGGCCAACCCAGCCTGCGCCCGGCAAATAGACTTCGCACCAGGCATGTAGATCGGTGAAGTCGGCATCGGGACCATTGGGGCCATCGACCGATTTCACATCGGGCGTGAGCTGAATGAGGTAGCCGGAGACAAAGCGTGCGGCGACGCCAAGATGACGCATGAGCTGCACCATGAGCCATGCCGAGTCGCGGCAGGAGCCGGAGCGCTTGGTCAGCGTTTCATCGGGTGTTTGCACGCCAGGTTCGAGGCGAATGGTATAGGCAATATCGTTAAATAAACGTTGGTTGATGTCGACGAGAAAGTCGATGGTTGGCCGCGCGGCTTTTGGCACTGCTTCAAGATAGTGCGTCAGCGCAGGGGTTAGTGCGCTAACGCGCCGATACGGTGCGAGCTCGCGTACCAGTGCATCATCGTCAGTCGGCGTGAATGGCCACTGCTCAGCCTCTGGCGCGAGAAAAAAATCAAACGGGTTGATAACCGATAGTTCGGCCGTGAGATCAACGGTGACGCGAAAGTGCGTGGTCTTTTCTGGAAATACTAGACGCGCGAGATGGTTGGCCTGCGGGTCTTGCTGCCAGTTAACAAAGTGCTCTTCGGGCGTAATATTGAGGCTGTAGGAGAGGATACGCGTACGGCAGTGAGGCGCCGGACGCAAGCGCACCAATTGTGGTCCTAGCTGAACGGGACGGTCGTAACGGTAGTCCGATACATGGTGCAGTGCGACGATAATTGACACGAGCTAGCCTCGGTAAGCAGATATCTTAGTGATGACGCAGCAAGTGCCGTGCCATCACTACGATATTCGCGCCGCAGGCGAGCTTTGCGTATTAAGCCAGCATGCCGCGCAGTATAAAGAAAATCATCGCTGCCATAAAAGCAGTGGCAGGCACGGTGATTACCCAAGCTGACACAATACGCAAAATTTGTGACCGCTTGACCAACTCTTTGCGATAGACCTTTTTCAGATCCTTGCGCTCGCCTCTGGAGAAGTGCGCGGGATCCTCATTGGCTTTCGACAAGGCCTTTAGAGCACGCAGCATAGCGCCTTTTTGACGAATATCGGCATGACTGAATCGTAACAGGAAGGCGTCAATAGCGACCTGATCGTCTTCGGGATGATGCGCTTTAATTTCGACGACCATGCGGTCGTAGTTGTGCTTTAGGTATTCGCGTAAAAAGCCGACACCAAATACGCCGCCTACCGCGATATGCGTTGAGCTTACTGGAAGGCCGAATTGACTGGCGATGATCACGGTGATGGTCGCTGACATGGCGATGCAATAGGCGCGCATCTGGTCGAGCTCGGTGATTTCGCTGCCAATGGTGCGAATGACCTTGGGGCCAAACAACGCTAAGCCAAGGGCGATACCGAGTGCGCCAATGCACATGACCCATAAAGGAATGCTGGCGGAGGTGCCAAATTGACCTGGGTGAGCGGTGTAGACATCGACGATGGCAGCGAGTGGGCCGATGGCATTGGCCACATCGTTGGAGCCGTGAGCAAAGCTCAGCAGGGCAGCAGCAAAAATCAACGGCACGGTGAATAGGCTGTTTACGCCCTGCTTGCCTTCAAGTAGCAAGCTGCCAGGTTGCTTGAGGCGCCAGCGCACGAACATGAAAGTAATGATGGCAATAGCCAAGCCGATGACGGTGGCATGCAGCAAGGAGATTTTCACCAATTGCTTTAGGCCTTTTTGCATCAGGTAGACACTAAAGACCCAAGCCATCGCAGCCACTAGCCAAGGCACGACGCGACGCGCAGCAGTCATCATATCGGCTTGATAAGTAATGCGTCGTTTGATGAGGAATAAGAAGGCGGCGGCGACAAGTCCGCCCAGCATTGGCGAGATAATCCAGCTCGCGGCAATGCCCCCCATGGTGCCCCAGTTAACAATGTCCACACCAGCCGCTGCGATCCCGCCGCCGAGGACGGCACCAACAATGGAGTGTGTTGTGGACACCGGCGCGCCAACGGCCGTGGCGAGGTTGAGCCACAGCGCACCGGCAATTAATGCCGCCATCATGATCCATACAAAGGTGTCGGTATCAGGAATTAAACTAGGATCGATGATGCCATTACGAATAGTGCCGACCACTTCGCCACCGGCAATGATGGCCCCGGCTGCTTCGAAGACGGCTGCGATGACTAGCGCACTACCGAGGGTGAGTGCGCGTGAGCCGACGGCTGGACCAACATTATTAGCCACATCGTTGGCGCCGATGTTCATGGCCATATAACCACCAACCATGGCGGCCATGACTAACATAATGCTGACTTCACCAACGCTTTGGCTGGCGGCATAGAGCATCACGCCTAAAAGAAATAGCAGGCCAATGCCGAGTCGGACCTGATCGCCGCGACCTTTACTCATCGCGCGCTCCATGCCCTGAATATGCTTAAACTCCATGACTCAACCTCTGTATGACATTCTGAGGGCAAAATTATGACAGAAAGCAGCGATTAATTGCGCAGTTGTCGAACGCGCGGCGCTCAGGTACAACCGCAGTTCATCTAAAAAATCGCTTTGGAGCACCGCATGAGCTACACCACACTGAATTATGACGTCAACGAGCACATCCTCACGCTGACACTCAATCGCCCGGATCAGCTCAATAGCTTTACGGTGATCATGGCTAATGAGCTCGTCGAGGCCTTTGGTCGCGCCAGTGAGGATGATGCGGTGCGCGTCATTGTGGTGACGGGTGCGGGTCGTGCCTTTTGCGCAGGCATGGATTTATCGGCAGCAGGCAATGTTTTCGGCCTCGACGAGACGCAACAGCCTAACGTTGAGGACATGCATTCGCGGCTAGATGACCCAGCGATTTTTGATGGTGTGCGCGACACCGGTGGCCGCGTGACCTTGGCGATTTATGATTGCAAGAAGCCGGTGATTGCGGCCATCAACGGCGCTGCCGTAGGTATTGGCGCGACCATGACGCTGGCCATGGATATCCGCTTAGCGTCTGAGAAGGCACGCATTGGTTTTGTTTTTGGCAAGATTGGTGTCGTGCCTGAGGCCTGCTCAAGCTGGTTTCTGCCGCGCATTGTCGGCATCCAGCAGGCCTTGGAGTGGGTCTATAGCGGCGATATTTTAACGGCCGAACAAGCACTCAATGGCAAATTGCTGCGCTCGGTTCATGCGCCGGAGGATTTGCTGCCTGCAGCCTATGAGTTGGCGCGTAAATTTAGCCAGAATAAATCGCCGGTGGCGGTCGCCTTGGCTCGCCAAATGATGTATCGCAATGCCGCACAGCCACATCCAATTGAGGCGCATCGTATCGATTCATTAGCGATGTTTTACAGCAGTTTGGAAGATGGCAAAGAAGGCGTGCAGTCATTCTTGGAAAAACGCGATCCAGCCTATAGCAGCCGCGCCAGCAACATGCCGGCATTTTATCCGTGGTGGAAGTAAGTCGCTAAAACGCCATCAGCGCGCTTTTTAGGGCGCGCTGATGGCAGTACGGCGTTTTTAAGGCTTAGCGCGCGGGCTTAGGGCCTGACGACGGCCGTGAGCTTGGTCTTGCTGTAGGCCTTGACGAAGGCGCCGGGGCGGAACCCGCCGCTGGACCATTGCCTGATGAGCGACGACGCTGAGCAGGCTGGTCACGACGCACCTGATCTGCCGCGCGTGCCGGCTTATCACGCCGTGGCCCACGTGGTGGTGGCGTTTTGCGCAGTGGCTCAGGCTTGGCATTGGGATCAGGCTCAAAGCCTGGCACGATGACGCGATTGAGCTTTTGCTTAATAGTGCGTTCAATGTCAGCAAGCAGCTTCAGCTCATCAACGCAGACCAGCGATACCGCCTCGCCACCCGCGCCGGCACGACCGGTACGGCCAATGCGATGAACATAATCTTCCGGCACTTGCGGCAGCTCATAATTCACCACATGCGGCAGGGCATCGATGTCGATGCCGCGTGCGGCAATATCGGTGGCAACTAATACACGCAGACGATTGGCCTTGAATTCACGCAGGGCTTTTTCGCGTGCCGACTGGCTTTTATTACCGTGGATAGCCATCGCGGCAATGCCACCTTTGTCGAGCTGATCGGCTAGTCGGTTAGCGCCATGTTTGGTGCGCGTAAAGACTAGCACCTGCGACCATTCGCCATCGCGAATGAGCTTCTCTAAGAGCTGGCGCTTGGCTTCGCGATCGACCGGGTAGATGGTCTGCTCGATGCGCTCGACTGTGGTGTTGCGCGGTGTGACTTCGACGGAGACGGGATCTTTCAGCAGGCTTTTAGCGAGGCTGCGAATCTCATCGGCAAAGGTCGCGGAAAACAATAAGTTTTGGCGTTGCTTAGGCAGCAGCGCGAGCACGCGGCGGATATCACGGATAAAGCCCATGTCGAGCATGCGGTCGGCTTCATCGAGGACAAATAGTTCAATGCCACCTAAGTCCAGCGAGCCTTGGCCAACGTGATCGAGCAGACGACCAGGTGTCGCCACCAAAATATCGACTTTACCGCGCAGCTTAGTGACCTGAGGTTGCAGGCCAACACCACCAAACATCACCATGGATGTCAGTGATAACTGCTTGCCGTAGGTGCTGACACTTTCTTCGACTTGCGCGGCGAGCTCACGTGTTGGTGTCAGAATCAACGCGCGTGGACGATGACGCGTGCCGGGATGTACGGCATGGCGCGAGCTTAGTAGCTGCAGCATAGGCAGCGTGAAGCCTGCGGTTTTACCCGTACCCGTTTGCGCAGCAGCGAGCAGGTCACGGCCCGATAGCACCACGGGAATGGCATCGCGTTGAATCGGCGTGGGCGTGGTGTAACCCACGGCCTCGAGTGCGCGCAGCAGCTCAGGCATCAGGCCCAGATCAGCAAAAGACATAGGAGAAACTCTGGAAATAGATGGGCATTATACCGCATGCCGATGCGGACCTGAGGTTGGCGATTAAATTAAGCCGCTGCGCTTGGCATGGTGATGACAAAGCGGCTGCCTTGCTCGACATCCTTGAAGTAAGCAATCTTGCAGTTCATTTGCTGCAGTAAACCTTGGCAAATAGCTAGGCCTAAGCCACTGCCGCCAAGATGTTTGCTATCGCTGCCATGGCCAGTGGCAAAAGGCTTAAATAGGTCCGCGAGGGTCTCGTCGGGCACCCCCTCGCCAGGGTCGCAAATGCATAAACTCACTTGCTGAGCATCTAGCTGGCTAATGTGAATGCGCACAGTGCTTGCTGATGGCGAAAACTTAATGGCATTTTCTGTTAAATGCGTGAGGACTTGCGCGAGTCGCTCATCATCAACCATGACACTGAGGCTAGGGGCAAAGGTATTGACCTCGAAACGGATACCCTTGTTGGTGGCTTCCTTGTGCTGCTGCGCCAACACCAGTTCAATGATAGGCAGCAGCGGTGTACGCAGCAGCACCACATCGATATTGCTGTCGGCGAGGCTGTTGACGGTGAGCAGGTTGTCGATAAGCGTGCTCAGCCGAGCGGTATTACGTTGCGCCATGGCCAACAGCTCGCGGCTGTCTTCGCGCAGGCCGCTTAGGTGGGAGTCGGCAAGCATAGCGAGTGAGCCGGAAATCGCCGTGATGGGCGTACGTAATTCGTGGCTAATCACCGATAAGAGCTCGTCGCGTAGTCGCTCGCTACGCTTTCTCGCCGAGATGTCGCGGATGATGCCGACATAGTCGGCGCCGACATCAAGCTGGCCAGTCGGTAGCGCAGAGATAGTCAGTGTGAGCTCGAACACTTCACCCGATTTGCGCTGGCCTTTAAGGTCCAGCGGCCGACCAAAAAGGTCGGGGCGTTTGCTACCCGACTCACGCTTTAAATAGCTGTCATGCCGGCTGCGATACGGATCGGGCATGAGTATGGAGATATTCTGGCCGAGCAGCTCATCGGCCTCATAGCCAAACATGGCGAGAGCGGAAGGGTTTGCCCGCGACATGATGCCGAGCTTATTGATGACAATAATGCAGTCGTCGACATAGCTTAAAACATGGTCGAGTAAGTTTTCTTTGTTGCGTGCAATGCGCTCAGTGGGCATAAGCGTTGGTCGTTGAATGAGTCATGGCATTCTCATCTAGCCAGTTCAGAGGTGCTGTTGTGCAACTGTGACACAAGTACGAACGAATGTACTTACTAATGATTCTCAGTAACTGGCGGTTGTTACAAATAAGTAGTTTGTCAGTTAGGGCATCTTTGTTATGTTACTGGAAATATAACAATAACGCTGACGAGTGACACAAGGTCTGTCATGTCGTTGTCATAAAATAACGCTCATGAGTCCATCATGCGAAATCTATTATTTGCCCTCGCAGCGGCCGTATCACTGACGGCCCTCTGGTTTTTTCTGGCACCATCAGCGCATGTGCCGAGCGTCTTAGCATTAGTTGAAGCCGCTGAGCCGATGGATCATAGCGAGCCTGCCACCGGTATTAATGACGCCGATTACAGCTGGCAAATTCAGGCTGGCACAGTCAGTGGGCCGCAGCAAATTGAAGTGCCAGAAGGCGAGGCCTTGGTGCTGGCCTTTCTTAGTGATGAAGACGATGAAATTCATTTGCATGGCTATGAGCAGGCCTTGCGCGTGAGCGCGAACCAGCCGGCCACCATGAGTTTGACGCTGGTGCACAGCGGGCGCTTTGAGCTGGAGTCGCACCGCCTACATCGTACCCTCAGCATACTTGAAGTGGAGCCACGCTAATGATCATCATCACTGGCTGCTCCAGCGGCATAGGCCATGCGCTCGCAGTGGCCTTGCAGGCACGCGGAGCCAAGGTCTGTGCGACAGCACGTCGTCCTGACAGCCTGAGCGATCTCGCCGCGCTCGGCATGTTGACCCTGCCCCTCGATGTCAATAGCGCTGACTCTATTGCCGCCCTAATGGCTGAGCTGAAGAGCCGTCACATTACGCCAAGTGCGCTGGTGAACAACGCGGGTTATGGGTTGATGGGGCCGTTGGCCGATATTGCTAGCGCCGATGCTGCGCAGCAGTTTCAAACCAATGTGCTCAGCGTATTAGCCATGACTCAGGCCGTGATCCCTGCCATGGCCGCACAAGGCCGAGGCTTGATCGTTAATATCGGTAGTGTTTCAGGCGTGCTTACGACCCCGTTTGCCGGTGCCTACTGCGCGACCAAAGCCGCGGTACATGCACTATCAGATGCACTGCGCTTGGAGCTGGCACCACTGGGCATTCGAGTCATGACCGTGCAGCCGGGAGCAATTGCTTCCTCGTTTGGAGACACCGCGAGTAGCACTGTGCAGCTTAAGTCTGACTCGCTCTATGCGCCGCTAGCCGACGCCATCATGAAGCGGGCCACGGCATCACAGCAACGCGCCACGCCCGCGTCAAAATTTGCCGAGCAATTAGCCAAGGCAATGCTGGCGACTAAGCCGCCAGCATTGATTCGCATCGGCAACGGTAGTCGAGCGCTGCCGTGGCTGGCGCGTTGGCTACCTCTTGCTTGGCGCGATGCATTACTGAGTCGCCTATTTTCTTTACCTGCCCTCAAGTCATCAAAAAAATAAAAAAGAGCCTGACCTCATGAAAGCGCAACGTATCGTT
Organism: Paraperlucidibaca sp.; assembly: GCA_039929665.1. GTDB lineage: Bacteria > Pseudomonadota > Gammaproteobacteria > Pseudomonadales > Moraxellaceae > Perlucidibaca. The sequence continues at coordinate 5,153 of JBDSQT010000009.1, read as the reverse complement.
TCAAAGACCTTTCCTTATATCGCGGCCTGCGCAGTGCTAGTGGCGGCGAGCAGCTTAGTAGCATGTAGTGGCGGCAGTAGCTCTGGTGCAGAGAAGCCGCCACAGACGGCGCAACCGCGCACCACGCCTAACACCAAATTTGCCATGGCAAATAACTGTTTTGCCTTGCAATCAGTCGGTAGTAATACCTTTGCGGCGAGCAATGGCGCGGGTGGCTATGCCTTTGTTGCGAAATCGGCAGCCGGCGCGGAGCCGTTTTATATGAAGCCTACGGCCTTAGGTGAGTATTTAATCCAGGCGAAAGACGCAACGCTATTAAGCAATGGTGGGGCCAGCGTCGTTAGTGCGGCACAGCCAAATAACGCCACGGTGTGGAGTGTTGAGATGCCCCGCGCAGGCATTTTCACCCTAACCAATACGGATACCGATGTGCGCATGCAGCGTGGCGCGCAAAACCTATTAGCGCTGGACAACACCGATAGTGTTGCCAGTGAGTTCCGTTTTGTGCCTATCGAAGGCTGCACGGCATATCCTGAAATAAGCACCGATACCGTCGGCGATACCTATGTCGGTCGCGGTATCGATAAGCCCGTGATCGGCTTCGCCGAAGTGCACACGCACATGGCCATGGGTCATGAAATGTCCGATGGTAAACATATCGTCGGACCGTCGGCCGGCGGTGTGATGTACGGCCAAATGTTCCATCGCTTTGGTGTGCCGCACGCGATGAAAGACTGTGCCGATTGGCATGGCCCGCAAGGCATACGCGATCCGGAGGCCTTGGTGCTCGACATGACACCATTGACGACGCATGACACGCAAGGCTGGCCGAGCTTTATCGACTGGCCAAAGACTGACTCGCAGCTGCATCAAGCCATGTATTACAAATGGGTTGAGCGCGCATGGAAGGCCGGTATGCGCATCATGGTCAGTGAGGGCACCAATATTGCCGCACTCTGCGAGGTTGGGCGGCTATCGGCGCTGCGCCCCAGTGCCGAGTGTAATGACATGCGCTTAGGCATCGCGCAGGTGAAGTATTTATTCCAACTCCAAGACTATGTTGATGCGCAAGAAGGTGGGCCGGGTAAAGGCTGGTTCCGTATCGTAAGAAGTCCGCAAGAAGCGCGCCGAGTGATTAACGATGGCAAACTCGCGGTGGTGGCAGGGCTTGAGTTTGCCAATATGTTTAACTGCACCGTGCAATTTACGCCACTGGGCGAAAATCGTGGGTGCACGAAAGAAAGTATCGATAAGCAAATAGACGAGGTCTGGGATCTCGGTGTGCGGGAAATTTTCCCCTACCACGATGTCAACAGCGCGCTCGGCGGTACTGGTCTTTTCCAAGAGGTTCTTAACTTCGTAGGCTTTTTCGGCACCGGTGGCTTTTGGGAAACTTACGACTGTCCAAATGGTGGCGAAGGCGACAGCTATTTTTACAATGCCGGTGCGAAAATCACGCTGTCGCCCCCGGGCTTTGGCAATGATCCGATTACCAGCCTAGTGCTCGGTATTACCAATGGTAAGTTGCCGCTGTACCCCACCGATCGCCGCCAATGCAACGCCCGAGGTATGACCGACTTAGGCGAATATGTGATGCAGCAGCTGATGGCTAAAGGCTTCATCATTGACATCGATCATGCTGAATTATCGATCAAAAGCAAAATGCTGGAAATCGCCAATAAGCAAACGCCGGCTTACCCGTTAATTTCGGCACATGGTGCGCAAGGTGGTTTGAGTCTGCAGCAGGCCAAAGATTTGCTCGCCGGCGGTGGTCTGATCTATCCCATGAAGCCCAATGGCAAAGGTCATGTCGCTTTCTTAGAGAAGCTCAAGCCGATTTGGCCTGCGAGTCGTGGTCCGATTCCTCTCGGCTACGGTATGGATGCCAACGGCATTGCTGACCGCGCACCGCCACGGGGTGCTGGTAGCAAGCCCGTGCAATACCCATTCACGCTATTCCAAGGCCCCGACTGGGGGCCACAGTTTGCCGGCATTAAGCCGATGCAGGTCAACCTGCAAACGCAGCCTGAAAGTGGCAAAACCTGGCCTATCGACGAAGTCGGCACAGCGCATTACGGCATGATGGCTGATTATGTCGAAGAGGTTCGCTTAGAGGGTGGTAAGGAGGCGATTGATGCGCTTTATCGCTCCGCTGAAGCCTATATTCAGATGTGGGAGCAGTCGGTGAATCGCTAAGCCATGAGTCGTCGCCTGACGCTTGCGGCATTACTGTGTGCGCTCATGCCGTCGCTGGCATTAGCGCACTCGTTTGGTCGTCAATACAACTTGCCCGTGCCACTTTGGCTTTATCTTTACGGAGCTGCTGCGGCGCTGGCACTGTCGTTTTTAGTAGCGGCATTTATGCTGCGCGATGAGCAGTATCAAGGCATCAAGCCGCGTCGTTTGTTCTACCGTAAATCGCCACGGGCCTATCTCGGGCGAGCGTTCAGCGTAGGCTTTCTGCTACTCATCATCGCCACCGGTTTATTCGGCAATCGTGACCCCTACATCAACATCAACATGACGCTTTTTTGGATCGTGTTCCTGCTCGGCTTTACCTATCTCAGCACATTAACCGGCAATTACTATCGCGACATCAATCCGTTTACCAGCCTTGGGTTGGTGCTTAGTCAGTGCTTCCCGCGCTGGCGTCTGGGCTATTTTCGCTACCCCGCCTGGGCCAATTACTGGCCAGCGTTTGCCGCCTATTTGATGCTGATTTGGATCGAGCTATTTACCCATAATACGCCGCTGAGTTTGGCCACGATGCTCGGCGTCTACAGCGTGTATTGCCTTGTTGGCATGGGCTTGTTTGGTGTGGCGAAATGGTCGCGCTACGGCGAGCTTTTTAGCGTGATGTTTCGCCTCATGGCCTTAATGTCACCACTGCATCGCAGCCGCCATGGCGTCTCCTGGCAGGCACCATTTTCCGGCATGCTGCGCGAGCAGCCTAGGCATTTCGCGATGCTGCTGTTTGTGCTTTTTCTACTCTCGGCGACAGCCTTTGATGGTGTGCGGTCAACGAGTTGGTGGGTGAGCTTATTTTGGCAAGATCGTAGCGGCTTACTGACTGCTTGGCTGGGTAGCGCGCCCATTTATCATTTTGCCGAGCTGCGCCCTTACTACATGATGTTTGAGACAGCGGTATTAGTGTTGTCGCCATTTATCTATGGCGGGCTATATATGCTTTGCATGGCGCTGGCGAAGCTGCTGACCGGCAGTCGAATGACGGTGATGCAGCTTAGCTTAGGCTTTGCCTACAGCCTGTTGCCGATTGCCTTGGTCTATAACATCACACATTACTACACGCTGATTTTTACCCAAGGCGTGAAGGTGGTGAGCATGCTATCTGATCCATTTGGCTGGGGCTGGAATCTCTTCGGCACCGCCGGATTATGGCGTGCGCCGATCATTCCCGATGTTGCCGTGGTGTGGCATACGCAGGTGGGTTTGATCATCTTGGGCCATGTCATCAGTGTGTATATCGGCCACCGAATCGCACTGCGCAGCTTTGCCACGGCGCGCCAAGCGACCCTCAGTCAGCTGCCGTTATTGCTGCTGATGATGGCTTTTACCGCCTCGGGACTATGGATTTTGGCGCAGCCCATTGGGGCGCGCTAGGCCCTGAGGCCGTTGCTACTCGCCCGAAGCCTCTTCTTTAGCAATGCGCAGCAGGCCCGAGCGAATGTGTATGTCGCGCTGCGGGAAGGGGATTTCGATGTTGCGAGCCGTTAGCTCGGTTTCTAGCGCCCATAAATATAAGGCCTGAGTCCGTGCTGGCGTTTTCACCAGCTGTTCACTGACCCAGATGATCAGCTCAAAGTTCAAGCTGCTATCGCCAAAGCCCACCAGCCAAACATCACTTTTATGCGTGGCATTACTTACGGTGCCCACAACAGATGCTGCCGCCGCTAAGCCAGCTTCGCGCACGAGATCCTTATCACAGCCATAGGCGACTCCGAACGGCACATGGATGCGGCGACTATCACTGTCGAAAGTCCAGTTGGTGACGCGGCCATTGATGAACTCTGAGTTCGGCACAATGACATCGACGGAGTCATTGGTGGTGACGCGGGTGTAGCGAATGCTGATTTCACTGACACGCCCGACCACGCCCGATTGCAGGTCAACAAAGTCGCCGACCTTCAGTGTTTGCTCCAGCAGCAACACGATGCCGGAAATAAAGTTACTGAAAATATTCTGCAGACCAAAACCAATACCCACACCGATGGCGCCGCCAACTAGCGCGAAGTGCGAGAGATTAATGCCAAGGTAGTCGAGCCCCATAAAGCCAACAGCGGCCCAAATGGTGTAGCGCATGATGCGTGACAGCGCGTAAATGCCAGACTCGCTTAGCGTGACGGTGCGGCCGGGCTTGGCTAGGCGTTGTAGGGCGCGATCGATGAGGGCAACCAATAGGCCCGAGAGCAGTAAGAAGCCAATGACGGCGATAATACGGCCTAAGGAAATATCGGTTTTGCCCATACTGACCAGCGGGTGAGTGAGCAGCTGAGTGATTTGCTCAAGCCATTGTGAGAAATTCATGCAGTTCCTAATGTATTAGTTGGCGCTTTTGCGCAGATGGTTTGATCATACTAGGCTGGCTCGCGGTGTACATCAGCGAACTATTGGTCTTACGAGGAGGTTGTATGGAAGAGTTGGGCTCGCGCTTAATGGCGCGCTTACACGCGGCATTTTCAGTGGAGGAGATGACGCAGACCGCGATCAGTGGCTTGATTAACTTCACGGCGGCGTTGGCGGTGTTTTTAGCTTTTTATGTGTTGTGGCGAGTCCTACGAGCGGCGCTAAATACAGCGTTTTCACGCAGTGGTGCCGATGCCACTACGGTGTCATTTATGCAGACGCTGTTGAAGTACGGTGTGCTGGCGATTGGTTTGATTAGTGCGTTAGATACAGCGGGCATTCAAACCGGAGCCGTCATTGCCTCACTGGGTATCGCGGGTCTGACGATTGGCTTTGCCGCCAAAGATGCGCTGTCGAATCTGATTTCTGGCATTTTGATCTTTATCGATAGGCCCTTTGTCATTGGCGATTTGGTTGAAGTCGATGGCCAGTATGGCCGCGTCGAACGCATCACGTTGCGCTCAACACGAATCATCACGCGTGATGGCAAAATGTTGGCGGTGCCGAAC
>JBDSQT010000008.1:0-9237 GCA_039929665.1 Paraperlucidibaca sp. | reverse complement strand
CGTAGATATCCAAGAACACCAGTTTGTCAGTCATCGCCATGGCCTCCGCCATTTTGCTGTCGAGTTCGGCGGGGTCGGTGATCTTCATGCCGACATGACCATAGGCCTCAACCAACTTCACGAAGTCTGGCAACGAACCCATATAAGAGCTCGAGTGACGGCCTTCGTACTGCATGTCTTGCCATTGCTTGACCATGCCCAGCGACTGGTTGTTGATGTTGATGATTTTCACCGGCAAGCCGTACTGCAAGCAGGTCGACAGCTCTTGGATATTCATCTGAATCGATGCTTCGCCGGTGACACAGCAGACCATGGCGTCGGGGAAGGCGAACTTCACGCCCATGGCGGCGGGTAAGCCAAAGCCCATGGTGCCGAGACCGCCGGAGTTGATCCACTGGCGCGGGCGATCGTATTTGTAATACAGCGCGGCAAACATCTGGTGCTGACCGACATCTGAAGTGACGTAAGCCTGGCCATTGGTGGCTTTGTACAGCGCCTCAACGACCTGCTGCGGCTTCATCTGGCCAGGTGCTGGCGCTTCATAGCGCAAGCCATGGCGAGTACGCCATTGCGCAATCTGCTCCCACCAAGTATTCAGTGCTTCGGCATCGGGCTTGGCGGCGTCATCCGCTTTCACCAAGGCAAGCATATCCGTCAACACCGGCCCTACCGCGCCCACGATGGGAATATCGACGATTATCGTTTTTGAAATAGCCGCCGGATCGATGTCGATATGAATGATTTTCGCATTCGGGCAGAACTTTTTCGTGTTGTTGGTGACACGGTCATCGAAGCGCGCGCCAACAGCGAGAATTAGATCGCTGTGGTGCATCGTCATATTCGCTTCGTAAGTGCCGTGCATGCCTAACATGCCAATGAACTGCGGGTCGGTACCGGGGAAGGCACCGAGGCCCATCAGCGTGTTGGTGCAGGGATAGCCTAAGGTACGCACCAACTCGGTGAGCAACTCAGAAGCATTGCCTTGCACGACACCACCGCCGGCGTAGATCACTGGGCGTTTGGCCGCCAGCAACTCATCCACCGCTTTTTTGATCTGACCTGCATGGCCACGACCAGGCGGCGTGTATGAACGCAGCTTGACCTTGGCGGGATACTCGTACGGGAATTTTTCGTGCGGGTTGGTGCAGTCTTTCGGAATATCGATGACCACAGGACCAGGACGACCCGAAGCGGCGATGTAAAACGCCTTTTTCACCACACCCGGAATTTCGCTGGCATGACGAATCTGATAGCTGTGTTTCACGATGGGACGGCTAACACCGACCATATCGGTCTCTTGGAAGGCGTCTTCGCCGATCAGATTCGATGGCACCTGACCCGAGATCACCACTAAGGGGATCGAGTCCATATAGGCCGTGGCAATCGCCGTGACTGTGTTGGTCGCGCCGGGGCCTGAGGTCACCAGCACACAGCCGACCTTACCGGTGGCACGCGCATAACCATCAGCCGCATGGCCTGCAGCCTGTTCGTGACGAACTAAAATATGTTGGACTTTATCCTGCTGGAAGATGGCATCGTAAATATGCAGCACCGCCCCACCAGGGTATCCAAAAAGAAATTCCACGCCTTCATCGGCAAGCGCGCGGATAAGCATTTGACCGCCAGATAACTGTTCCACAATTCACCCTATTGTTTAGGAATGGCCATGCTTGTGCGCGGCCGCCTACGGGGGCCGAATCTTATCACAAGCGATTTGCTCATGGGGGCTGTGCAGATGCTCTTCACCTCGTGGTCGAGGTGGCAACGAACTGGCTGCGGGTGCGCACAGGGTGTTGCCGAGCAAGCGTTAAAAGACGGCGAGGTACGCGTCTTGGGTCAGAGCAATCGCTGCTCTGGCGCCGAATTGCTGAGGGTGGTCAGCGTGTCGGCGCCCTCCATGAAGCTGCGCATTTTTTATGCACACGGCCGAGATGTCAAGCGTTTAGCCGCTTTAATGCAGCCTGGGACGCTGACAGACCAGCTGACCATGCTCGAGTTCGACGAAAATCGTATCGCCAGCCACGAAGTCGCCGCGCAGCAAGTGATCGGCCAGTGGGTTTTCCAACTCCGCCTGAATGGCGCGTTTCAAGGGTCGCGCACCAAACAAGGGGTCGAAGCCAACGGCCGCCAGATGCGCCATGGCAGCATCGCTCATCGCCAGTTTGAGCTCGCGATCGGCTAAGCGCTCGCGCAGACGATCGAGCTGAATATCGGCAATGGCACGAATCTGCGCCTCATCTAATGGCGCAAATACCACGGTTTCATCGATACGGTTAATAAACTCGGGGCGGAAGTGATGATGCACCGCCGCCATGACCGCTGCGCGTACTTGATCAGACTGCCCCGCGTGCGTGAGGCTCTGAATCAGATCAGCGCCTAAGTTCGAGGTCATGATGATCAGGGTGTTGCGAAAGTCGACGGTACGGCCTTGGCCATCAGTCAGACGACCATCTTCGAGTACTTGCAAAAGCACATTGAAGACATCCGGATGAGCCTTTTCCACTTCGTCGAGCAGAACGACCGAATAGGGCTTACGCCGCACCGCTTCGGTCAACGTACCGCCCGACTCATAGCCAACATAACCTGGCGGCGCACCGATCAGGCGCGACACCGAATGTTTTTCCATGAACTCCGACATATCGATGCGCACCATGGCGTCATCGCTATCGAACAGGAAATTCGCCAGGGCTTTGCAAAGCTCAGTTTTACCAACGCCAGTAGGGCCTAAAAACAGGAAGGAACCGCTAGGCCGCGCCGGATCGGTAAGGCCAGCACGTGAGCGCCGCACGGCGTTCGCCACGGCTTTCACTGCCTCAGCTTGACCGACCACACGCTCGGCAAGCACAGCCTCCATGCGCAGCAGCTTATCGCGCTCACCTTCAAGCATACGCGCGACCGGAATACCGGTGCTGCGCGCGACGACTTCCGCAATTTCGGCTTCGGTGACTTTACTGCGCAGCAGCGTGGCCTCGGGGCGCTCACCGCTTTGTGCTTCTGCCAAGCGTTTCTCTAGCTCGGGAATGCTGCCGTATTGCAGCTGTGACATTTTCTCCAAATCACCGTGGCGCTTGGCGGCATCGAAATCGAGACGGGCCTGCTCTAACTGCTCTTTGATGTGCTGAGCGCCGGCCACCGAGGACTTCTCCCTCTTCCAGACCTCATCGAGGTCGGCGTATTCACGCTCGAGCTTGAGGATGTCCTCTTGCAGCTTCGCCAAGCGTTGCTGCGAGGCGGCATCGTCTTCGCGCTTCAGAGCTTCACGCTCCATTTTCAGCTGAATGAGTCGGCGATCTAAGCGATCCATGGATTCTGGCCGCGAGTCCATCTCTAGGCGAATGCGTGCGGCAGCTTCATCAATCAGATCAATGGCTTTATCGGGCAATTGCCTATCGCTGATGTAGCGGTGTGATAAGCGCGCCGCGGCAATGATCGCTGGGTCGGTGATATCGACGCCATGATGCAGCTCATAGCGCTCTTTCAGGCCACGCAAAATGGCCACGGTGTCTTCGACACTGGGCTCATCAACTTGAATTTTTTGGAAGCGGCGCTCCAGCGCAGCATCTTTTTCGATGTATTGGCGATACTCATCGAGCGTGGTGGCACCAACGCAGTGCAGCTCGCCGCGCGCCAATGCAGGCTTGAGCATATTGCCCGCGTCCATGGCTCCTTCGGCTTTGCCAGCGCCAACCATGGTGTGAATTTCGTCGATGAATAAAATCACCTGTCCTTCGCGTTTGGCTAAGGCATTCAATACCGACTTCAGGCGCTCCTCAAACTCGCCACGAAACTTCGCACCGGCAATCAGCGCGCCCATATCTAGCGATAAAACTTGCTTAGATTTCAGGCTGTCCGGCACTTCACCATTCACAATGCGCTGCGCCAAACCCTCAACAATGGCGGTCTTACCGACACCGGGCTCACCGATCAGCACCGGATTATTTTTCGTGCGGCGCGACAGCACTTGCAGGGTGCGACGAATTTCTTCATCACGCCCAATGACCGGATCGAGCTTACCGGCCGCCGCACGCGCGGTCAGATCGATGGTGTATTTCTCGAGAACTTGGCGCTGCTCTTCAGCACCCGCGCTATTGACGTTTTCGCCACCGCGCAAGCTATCGATCACCTGACTTAATGACTCCCGGGTAAGACCCGACTGCGTCAGTAATTTGCCCGCCGTGGTATTGGCATCGATACAGGCCAGCAATACCCATTCGCTAGCGATAAAGCTATCGCCTTTTTGCTGGGCCAGCTTATCGGCGAGATTGAGCACACGCATAAGGTCGGCGTTGGGCGCCATTTCGCCGCTAGATTTGGCAATGCGCGGTAGATCATCAAGCGCCTTCGTAATGGTCATGCGCAGACGCGATAGCTGACCGCCAGCTTGTGAAATCATCGGCGCGCTGGCGCTCTCTTGCGGCGACACTAAGGCGCTGAGCACATGCACGGGATCGAGGCTGTTGTGATCGCGGCCAACGGCCATCGATTGAGCATCGGCTAAAGCAGTTTGCAAGGTGGCGGTTAGGCGATCTAGGCGCATCGAATGACCCTCATAAGCAACGCGCGGTGTGCGCTGATGTAGATGATTTGTGGGGTCAAACGAGAGATTTCAAGTCTAGGCGCCTTAATAAGCGGCCATTATATTAGCGCGCACGTCGCGAATGAGACGCGCGCTGAGGCTCACTTTTTACTCGCGAGCTATGGAGCGCCACGCTGCCAGCGCAAAGTACGCTCGGCAATATGCTGACCAAACGCTTCGGCAGTGTCACGATCGCCTTGCGGTGGGGTATGTTCCGGCGCGTCGTTATCGGCCTGGGTCATTAGGCCTGAATAAGAGCCAAGACGATTTAAGTCCTGCGGGCCGGTGCCGCTGGGTTGCAATGCGAAATTGACCCAGAGCATGCCGTGCTGACCAGCAAAGGCTTGTAGCTGCTGCAAAGCAACCTGCTTGTCGCCGCTCAGGGCACCTGAGTTAACAAAGCCCGCGGCGACTTTGTCTTGCCAGCCTTGCGCAAACCATATGCTCGAGCTGTCATCCATAAACTGCTTAAAGGCCGCCGAGACGCTGCCCATATAAACTGGCGCACCAAAGATAATGGCTTCGGCAGCATTCAGTACATCCCAGTCGACATCAGCCACGGCCATGGCCTGCGCCTGAACGCCGGCGACACGATTAGCACCGACTGCCACGCAACGCGCTACCTGCTCGGTATGACCAAAACCACTATGATAAATAACGACGATTGGCGTCATGCCAACTCCTCTGAAGGTGATATTTCCTTAGCGCACTTAATTACGCCACATCACGCTGGCTAAACGCCCAGTGACGGCTTCGCGGCGATACGAAAAGAAGCGCGATGATTCGCTGAATGTGTCCAAGCCACCACCATACACCGCTGAGACACTGGCGCGCATTAGGCGCAGACGAGCGAGCGCATAGAGATCGGCCAAGTAGTGGCCCGGTTTATTGATCGTGAAGGCGGCGCGAGTCGCGATGCCTTCATCATGCTTTGCCGCCGCTAAAAAAGCATCGCGCACAGACTCCCCGACCTCGAAGCTGGCCGGACCAATGGCGGGACCTAACCATGCCATCAGCGTGTGTTCGCGCGCAAAGGTCGCGGCGGTGGCTTCCAGCACGCCATTGCACAGGCCACGCCAGCCGGCATGCGCCACGGCAACGCGCAAGCCTTCTGTATCAGTGAAAAATACCGGCAGGCAGTCGGCAGTCATCACGACTAGGGCAAGGCCCTTATGAGCGGTTGAGCTGGCGTCGGCATCGACTAGGCTGCAGCTGGCTTTTTTTGATGCCTCATATGAGACAGCTCCCTGCGCTACCGCCGCATTTTGCTTTGGCTCTAGGACATCAATGCCATGCACCTGGTTCAGCCACTGCAGTTCGCCGATGCTGCCACGCGCTTGGCAAAATGCCGTCAGGCGCTGACGATTCTCATTAACGGCGTGTGGATCATCGCTGACGTGGCGGCCAAGATTGAGCGCATCAAATGGTGCTGCGCTAACACCGCCCGCCCGCGTGGTGACCCACGCTTGCACGTGCGCAGGAGCCGGCCAGTCGGCGCGGATGAGCTGTGACTCCAAGAGTGTGGCGTCATAAGTACACTTAGTCACGAGGCTTACGCGCGCGCCGCATCAGTTTTTAGCGTCGCCAACAGGGCCTCAAAATCATCGGGTAGCGGCGACTCCCACAGACATTGCTCTTCAGTAGCTGGATGCACCAGACCCAAACGGCGGGCATGTAGCGCTTGGCGGCCAAACTGCCGCATGGTGTCTTGCAGCTCAGGCGATGCGCCTTTGGGAAAGCGTAAGCGCGCATAGACCTGATCGCCCACTAAGGCATGGCCGATATGTGCCATGTGCACACGAATTTGGTGGGTACGGCCGGTTTCAAGCTGCAAGCGTAAATGCGTGTGGTTGGGGTAGCGCTGCAAAATACGATACTGCGTCACGGCATCGCGGCCGCCAGGCACCACGGCCATGCGCACGCGATCATGCGGATGACGGTCAATGGGCGCATCGACTGTGCCGCCGGCGGTCATTTGGCCATAAGCCACCGCTTCGTATTCGCGATAGACTTTTTTACTGGCGAGCTGCGCCACTAAGTGCGTATGCGCGGGTAATGTCTTGGCGACGACCATCAGTCCCGTGGTGTCACGGTCAAGACGGTGCACAATACCGGCACGCGGCAGTTGCGCCAAATCAGGCTGATGGTGCAAAAGTGCGTTCATTAAAGTGCCGGTATGATTACCTGCCCCTGGATGCACCACTAAGCCCGCAGGCTTATTGACGACCATCAGGTAGCTGTCTTCATGGATGATGTCGAGCGCGATGTCTTCTGGTGCGGCATGCGTCTCTTCTTCGAGCAAAGCCTCGATGACCAGCTGCTCACCGCCCAAGACTTTTTCTTTCGGTTTACGGCGCTCGCCATTGCACGTCAGCATGCCATTATGGATCCACTGCTTCAGGCGTTCGCGCGAATATTCAGCAAAAAGAGATGCAGCGGCTTGGTCGATACGACAGCCGGCAAGTTCAGGGGGAACAACCGCGTTTAATGAAATTGCTTGCGACATGGTTTGGCGGGCTCGTCGAGCTAGTGTTTAATAGGTACATTGTACCCGCGCACCACGTTCGGTGCTCATCTTGGATGAATTCATGAAAAAGATGTCTCGTTTAGCCCTCACCGCCGCCGTACTTTTGCTTGCTGCCTGCACCTCGCAAAAGCCCGTGGTAAAAACCGAAGCCAGCTACTACAGCGAGGCTCATGAATCCCTGAAAGCCGGCAACTACGGCGTTGCAGTGACAGGCTATGAAGCTCTTGAGTCGCAATACCCCGTCGGTAACTACACCGAACAAGCGCAGCTAGAACTGATTTATGGACGCTATATGCAAGCTGATTACGCCAGCGCTATTGCCGCGGTTGATCGCTATTTACGCCTACATCCTGAGTCACTCAACCTCGATTACGTGTTTTATATGCGTGGATTGTCGAACTATGCGATTGACCAAGATGCGATTTTGAAGCGCTTGCCAATAAATATGGCGCATCGCGACATGGGACAGGCGAAAGTTGCTTTTGATGATTTCCGCCAACTCATCACCCGCCATCCAAACAGCCAATACAACCCTGACGCGCGTCAGCGCATGGTCTATTTGCGCAACCAGTTTGCTGAAGCTGAGCTCCATGTGGCACGTTATTACGAAACGCGTGGCGCCTTTGTTGCCGCCATCAATCGGGCGCGCTGGGTAGTGGAAAACTATCCTGAAAGCCAAGCCGTGCCAGAGGCGCTGACTATTTTGGTGAACAACTACACCGCACTCGATATGAAAGATTTGGCCGCGCAGGCTCAAGGCCTGCTGCACGCTATTGAGCCTAGCAAAAAAGCCGGCTAATCGGTCGACGGCGTCTTTCGTAGACGCCGTCGATAGGCATTTATGCTAAGCCCAGAATCGGGCTTTGTTTGACCCAGCCAATGCAGCTTGCCCTCCTCGGTGAGGACTGGCGCGACAAGTTGCGTTGGCGATGTGCCTAGGTCAGCCTCTTTTATCGCCACTGCGCTACTGCCAGTGCGCCACGCTAGCTCATACAACCGCGTGTTAACTTCTGCCGCAAGGCACAGTGACTTTGGCGTAAGAATTGTCTCTAGCGTTAGCACCACGCGGCCATCTAACCATCTCGGGCTAAGCCCCAACTCTTGATTTGGCGAAAACTGGCGCTGCCAGCCAATATCATGCGTGGGGGCTGCGCTAGGTGTTGCCCAGAGGGGCAAAGTACTTAAGGTGAGCGCCGTACTGCGCTCGTCATCGAGCCATGCCGAGAGCGTCACGCCGGCATTGTGCGGGGCTCTCGTGGCGAGGCTTAACGCGACTCGGCGGCGACCATTGGCATCAGACTGAATGGATGCATTGGGGCTTACTAATACATCGAGCTCAGCACGACCCTCGCTCAGCTGTGCAATGACAATGGGGTTGGAAAACGTTCCATCGCTCGCGCTGGCCTGCAGACGCCATGTGCGGCCGTTGCTATCAACACCATACGCGCGCAGGCTTTGCTGCCACGTGATAAATGTCCATGGCATAGGCCATTGCGGCGGGTCGTTATCAGCTTCTGCTCGCCAAAGAATCGCGCCACTAATGCCATTCACTCTAACAAGATGAGTCTGCCTCAACGTCGGCTCGGAAGGTGCTTGGCGCACGCCGATCAATAGCTCAGGCGTACTCATGTTAGCGGCAGATTTTAGGGCTTTTGGTATGAGGCTAACACTGTCGACCGCCAGACCTGTTAGCGCCCATGGCAGTAACTTAGGCTGTGTGGGTTGACGAAGATCAATAGCCAGCAGCTGCCCTGCCAGCACGACATAAGCAATGCGCTGACCTTGCTCATCTGACCATAGTTGCAGCGCATGTGGCCTTAGTTGCTCAGGTCTCAAGGCCGCTGGCTGCGACGTTAATCTCGCCCTATGTGCCTGCCAAACAGTCGGCTGCCAGCGCCAGAGCACCTCACCTGAGTCTCCGTCGCGCAACCACAACGTGCCATCAACTCCTAGCCATAGCAAAAACTGTGCTCGTCCGGTGACGCGACTGGGGTCTGGGCCAGTGTCGATCAGCAGCGCATCGCCCAGCGCCACGTTTTTTATGTCATCGCTTGGTTGATCCACCGCCGTCAACTGGCCTTGCGGGCCTAATGTGGCATCGCTAAATACAACACCTTGCCATGTGCCGGCGCTT
>JBDSQT010000007.1:0-4264 GCA_039929665.1 Paraperlucidibaca sp. | reverse complement strand
GTTGTTGTAACCAAAGCTTGAACCACGCTCACAGAGAATGAGCTGATCGTTACCGGCCTCCTCAAACTTGGAGAGGATATGGCCCATCTCTTTTGGCGCTAAAAATTGCGCTTTTTTTATGTTAATGATGGCCTGAGTTTTCGCCATGGCGACGACCAAATCCGTCTGCCGCGATAAGAACGCCGGCAACTGAATGATGTCAGCCACTTCCGCGACCGGCGCACACTGATAGGCCTCATGCACATCGGTAATGATCGGCACATTGAAGGTCTTTTTGATCTCTTCAAAAATGCGCAAGCCTGCATCCATGCCGGGGCCGCGATACGAGGTCACACTGGAGCGGTTAGCCTTATCGAACGACGCCTTAAAGACAAAGGGAATGCCAAGCTTCTGCGTCACCGTGACATAGTGCTCGCAAATTTGCATGGCCAGATCGCGCGACTCCAACACATTCATGCCGCCAAACAGCACGAAAGGTTTGCTGTTGGCCATGTCGATGGCGCCTAGGGAAATCGTTTTCTCAGTCATCGCTCTATCCTATTTTTATTCGTTGTGCTCGCAGGTCAAAGCTTACCCGCGTGCGCCTGAGTATTGCAGCGCGGCAGCAATAAATCCGCTGAATAGCGGGTGGCCATCGCGCGGTGAGCTGGTGAATTCTGGATGGAATTGACAGGCAACAAACCACGGGTGATCCGGAATCTCGACCATTTCGACCAGCGACTTATCGGCGCTATAACCGGAAATACGCAGACCGGCGGCCTCTAGCTGCGGCACATAGGTGTTATTGACTTCATAACGGTGGCGATGGCGCTCGGTGACCTCATCGGCACCATAGGTGCTATGAGCCAATGTGCCAGGCACTAAATAACACTGCTGTGCGCCCAAGCGCATGGTGCCGCCAAGGTCTGAGCTCGCATCGCGACGCTCAATAGCGCCCGACTCGGTTTGCCATTCGGTGATTAAACCGATGACTGGATGTGCGCAACCAGGCTTAAGCTCGCTGGAGTTGGCATCCGCCAAGCCCGCTTTATTACGCGCATATTCGATGACAGCCACCTGCATGCCTAAGCAAATGCCCAGGTAGGGAATGCAGTTTTCGCGCGCATGACGCACCGTGGCAATTTTGCCTTCCGTGCCACGGTCGCCAAAGCCACCGGGCACCAAAATGGCGTCCACGCCATCGAGCAGGCTTATGCCTTGTTGCTCAACGGCTTCAGCATCGATATAGCGAATTTGCACACGCGATTTATTTTTAATACCGGCATGCAGCAGTGCTTCATTAATCGACTTATAGGCATCGATTAGTTCGACATATTTGCCGACCATGGCCACGCAAACTTCGCGCTCGGGATTCATCAGGCCGTCGACAACCGCATCCCAGTCGCTTAAATCAGCGGGGGGCGCAGTCATGCCTAAGCGCTCAACAACAAAATCGTCGAGGCCTTGCTCATTAAAGCGGCGCGGGATTTGATAAATACTTTTCGCATCTTTAGCGATGATAACCGCGCGCTCTTCGACGTTAGTGAATAGCGAAATTTTGCGCCGCGACTCATCCGGCACATCATGTTCAGAGCGGCAAATCAGGATGTCTGGCTGCAGACCAATCGAGCGCAGCTCTTTCACCGAGTGTTGTGTGGGTTTGGTTTTTAGCTCACCGGCCGAGGCAATATACGGCACCAGCGTGAGGTGCATGAGCAGTGAGCCTTGATAGCCCAGCTCAATGCGCATTTGCCGCACCGCTTCCATAAACGGTTGCGATTCGATGTCGCCGGCCGTGCCGCCAATTTCGACAATGGCAATATCATGGCCGCGCGCACCGTCACGCACACGCTGCTTAATGGCATCGGTAATATGCGGAATAACCTGCACGGTGCCGCCGAGGTAGTCCCCACGACGCTCTTTGGTGATCACGTCGAGATAGACGCGACCGGAGGTGAAGTTATTTTTCTTGGTCATCCGGCCACGGCGTAAAAAGCGCTCGTAGTAACCCAAATCAAGGTCGGTTTCGGCACCATCACTGGTGACAAACACCTCACCGTGCTGATACGGGCTCATGGTGCCCGGATCGACATTGATGTAAGGGTCCATTTTGATCATGGTCACGGCAAAGCCGCGCGCTTCCAGAAGGGCCGCTAAAGAGGCAGCTGAAATGCCCTTACCTAAGGAAGACACCACCCCGCCGGTGACGAATATAAATTTGGTCATGAACATTCCAGGCTATCGCGTGAACTTTGGTGCACCGCACAAAGTCGGTACAAAGACGGGAGAGGATGTTATCACGCACGCCCCATGGCGGGGAGGGGCTGCGCTGGCTTATCGGGCGGTCGGTGGCGCTTAAGTCGTTGAGTTTTTTGCATGAGCATAAAAAAAGGCCCCGAAGGGCCTTTTTTTGCTGCGTTTAGGTCAACTTAGAAGTTGAACTGAGCGCGGGCAGTGACTGCAGAAGCCTTTTTGTCTGTACCAACGGTTGTCTCGCCGTCTACATACTCCAGCATGAAGCGTGTGTTTGGTGTGGCGTAGTAGTTCACACCGACTGTGTAGTAAGACGCTTCGTTACCGCTGATGTCTTTGTTTTCAATCTGGTCGTAACGAGCTTTCAGCTCAACAGCACCCTCTTCACCATCAACTTTTGGTGATTTGAAAACACCCTTCTTGAAGTCATACGGTTTGGTGTGTTCGGTCAGCATATAGCTGGCTTGAACATAGTAGGTGTCAACATCTTGATCTGCACTCGGCACGGCAGTAATGGTGTCTTTAAATGCAGCCTTGGCGTACTCACCCTGCAACGTCATGGCGCCAAAACGAGCAGCCAATTCTAGAGCGATCGTAGTTTGCTCATCATACTTCGCAGCTAACAAGCTACCACTTTTTAAGCCATTCTCACGACCCACAACGCGTACGTTTGGATTTTTTTCATTGCCTAAACCGTATTTATCGACTGATGCACTTAAGCCGATATGCACTAAGTTGCCATTCGAGCGAATTGGCACGATGAAGCCACGAGCGTTGGCGCCATTACCACCGGCATTATCGTCAGAAGCTGAGCGCGGCGAGTAGGCCGATACGCCCCAACCATAACCTTCACCATGGCCATCTAAAAAAGCACCTAGAACGAACTGCTCACCGTAAATACCCGTTGCTGTCGCGAATGGACGCTCCATGAACGTCAGCTCGTTTGAGCTGGTCAACTCTTCCATACCGCGATAGGGCTTGGCTTGGCCTAAACGTAAGTTGGCATCGCCCAACACTTTCTTGCCAATCCACATTTCGCGGAGACCTTCATTGTTTTTTGCAGCACCTGCGCCCGAAGAAGCAAAGTCATTTTCAAACTTGTAAGTGAAATCGTAAGCACGACCTTCCAAAGTTAAGCGAGCACGGCGGAAAAAGAAGTCATTACCGCTGTTTTGTTTACCCTTGTTGATGTCATCTTCATCGATGTAATAATTGGCGTCGAAGTGAATACGGCCACCGATTTTGGCTTCGAAGTTGCCATCTTCAGACTTAATTTTGAAACCACCGGTAGTCGAGGCTTTGTCGTCAGCCATCGCGGTCGCGCCAAAGGAGGCGGCGAATACAGCCAGCGCGGTCATCTTGATTGCGTGTTTCATTATTACCTCTGCATATAAGCTAAGTGGAAAGGCCGCCTGGCAGCCGACCCAGGACACTGTTTTGGTGCCCGCTTTTGGGTTGACGCGACTATGGCAATTTAATATGACATTTCACAGAAGCTTTTATGACAGTTTAGTGACGATGTGATTGGTTTACCGGCTAGATAAACTTTATATGACCGCTTAGTCAGCGTTTACTACCGCTCGTCGCCCTGCTTTGGTGCATCTATTGTATAAGTTATGTATAGGGTTTATGACAACCGTGTGCTCGACGAAAGTCGAGTGCGCTCGAGCAAGTCCATATATAAGAACAAGAGGTTACCTCATGAAATTTCAAAAAATCGCTCTCGCAATTGCACTCACTGCCGCCCCACTCTGCGCCTTCGCTGGCGGCTCCGTGGATGTTTTCTACATGGATCAAGATCTTGATCTAGGTTCGCCAGCCAACTTTAACGATGATGGTGATGGCTATGGCTTCCGTGGCTTAGCTGAACTTGGCCAAGGCGTAAGCCTGACAGCGCTTCATCAAGATGCTGATCTCGATAGAGAAAAAGCCAATATTAAAGAAACTCGCATCGGCCTAAGTTACGATCGCGATATGGGCGGCATCATGCTTGGTGGTGGCCTAGAAACAGTCACTCTAGATATCAATGAAG
>JBDSQT010000006.1:0-3774 GCA_039929665.1 Paraperlucidibaca sp. | reverse complement strand
CACCTGATGGCTCCGTAGACTTGGCGCTGAATGGCGGTAAGTTTGAGCGTGGCCACAATGCCAGCGCTGGCACCAAGCTGATTCTGCCAGCCGAGCTGCTGCGCAAAATCTTCTTAGAAGGTGATGCTGCTGCTGGCATGCAAGGCTTTATGACTGGCCAAATCAAAGTGGAAGGCGACATGAGCAAGCTCATGACCTTGCAGTCGGCCCGTCCTAGCGAACAGCAAAAAGCTTTGTTCAAGCAAATTTTGGAACTGACGGCCTAAGCCTCAGCGTCAAAATAGCAATATAAAAAGCCCGGCTAAGTGAACTGACCAACTTCTGGGGGTCAGTTCATAAGTCCGGGCTTTTTTATGTCAGTGCCGCGTATCAGTGAGCTGCGTACAGCAAGTACAGCCAGTACACGATGATGGCCATCTGCGCGAGCCAGAGGTTGGCGCGCAAAAATACCATTGCTGGGCTGGTATTGATGATATGCACGGTACTTTGCGCTATGCGCAGGCCTAAAAATATTATCGCTAAGCCATCCAGCAGAGCTAATTGATTCATTGCGTAGGCAATAAAAACCACCGCTGCGAAAACCGGCAGGTTTTCTACGCAGTTCATGTGGGCGTGTTGAAGACGCGTGATGATGGGCGGGTCGACATGCGTTGCAGCACCGCGTGTCCATGCATTGGCAGTAGCCTTAAAGCTCAACACTAACGCCACGCGGTAGACGACATAGCTAAGGGCTAAGGCAGCGGTGAGTGCGGTAAAGCACAGCAGGGCACAAAGGGTCGGAGATAAAGGTGTCATAGAGACCTCGTCTAAAGAGTGCTGACTAAATGAGCAGCGGCGTTTGGACTATAGCGCATCGCCAGTCCAACAAAAGTTGTTTCTGTCGCGCGATAAACGGCACTAAGGCCCAAGGCAGTGTTAATCGACGATGTCGTAAAGCTTGCGCCAAATGCCATGTCCGAGCTGGTCAAACTCACGAACCGTCTGCACAAACGCTTGGCGCTCTTTGGCATCGACCAGTGGCTCGGGCAATAAAGGGTCAAACACCACATGACGAATGGCCTTGCCGCCGAGCAAGAAGCATTCACGCGCGGCGACTTCAGGGTCAAGCTCGCCGGCTCGAGCCATCCAGTCACGCAATTGGATTTGTACATTGATGTACTGTGCGCTCAGCGCTTGGGTGTCCCAGAGCTTAAGCATCTCCACTTCGCGGGCCGGTGCCCAGTCACTAGCACTAAACACGCTAGCATCATTTTCCAAGCCTAGACTGTGTAAGCGCCGGCGCACGGCCTCAACATTTTGCTCAATGTTGTTGGGTCGTACATGCAAGCCTTTATCGAGCGCACGAAAGCCAAGCATTTGCAGTGCGCGTTCACGGCGATTGAGCGCGGTACGATCGCTGCGACCAAGGCCTGCTGAAAACACCACTAGCCAGTCGTTTTGCCAAGGCCGTAGGCGTTGCTCGGCTTGTCGCCATGTTGCTACGTCACCGGCTAAGTCACGTGCGGCTGGCGCGAGGCGATAGCTGCCTCGACCCGCACCTTCGATTAAACCTTCGGCAGACAAGCGCACCAAGGCAACACGTACCGAATTTTCTGAGATATCAAAAATCCGGCAGGCCAAAATGGCTTCGCGCGCGCTAAGCACATGGGCGTCGCTGGCAAGCATGACATCGAGAATTAAGTGACGAGCATTGAGTTTCATAGGCGTTGAGTCTGGGTCTAAGTCTTGGCGGGCGATAAACAATATGCGCCCATGATGGCGAAGCGATTAGCTTGTGACAAGCGGGTAGCACTCTGGGTATGCTGTGTTTTTTCCAATAGTGGGCCGTGTTATGTCGTGGATGAATCTGAGTCGTGAGGGTGATGTCTGGTTGATGACCTTGTGCAATGGCGATAATCGCTTCAATAACGAGTCGTTGCTGGCGTGGAATGAGGCGCTCGACACCATTGAGGCCAGTGCAGGTAACGCCGCGCTGGTGATTACTGCCGATGATGCAAAGTTTTTTAGTAATGGCATTGATATCGAGCCAATTCTCGCGACGCATGGCTATCAGTATTTTATTGATGATTTTGCCCCGCGCTTAGAGCAGCTGTTTTTGCGCGTGGCGCGTTTCCCTATGCCCGTGGCGTTCGCGCTTAATGGTCACACCTACGCCGGAGGCGCGATCATGGCCTCTGCCGGCGATATTCGCTTTATGCGCGCCGATCGGGGTCGTTTGTGCTTCCCTGAAGTCAATATAAAAGTCCCCTTTACACCGTTAATGACCGAAGTCGTGCGGCTACTGCCTAGTGCTGCTGGCGCGTGGGAGATGATGAGCACCGGTGTGGCGTGGGGCGGTGAGGAAGCCTTGGCCAAGGGCGTGATTGAGCATGCGTTACCGATGGAGGCCTTACTGCCATCAGCGATGGCGTGGGCGACTGAAATGGCGAAGAAAGATCGCGCGACCTATACGCTGATTAAGCGCCGTTTCCGTGTGGCGCTGGATGTATTTCTACCGTAATGAAATATGGACTAGCGCGTGGCGATTGCCCGCGCTAGTGATCCCCGCCAAAGCGCTCTAAGTCTTTGGCGGTAGTCATCAGTAGTAGCAAGGGTAGTGCGACGAGCAACGCCACACTAAACATCGTGAACAAATGCTCAAAGGCAATCATTGAGGCCTGTGCGGTGATTTGCGCATCGAGTAGGCGTAGCATTTTTTCTGGGACCTCCGCTTGCGTGCTGCCCCGCAAGCTCAACATACGCTCCATGACAAACTCATAGCTGCGTGTGCTGCTGGCGAATTCGCTGACATGCAGGCTGATGTCGGCTTTGAATGTGGCTTGCATATGCGTGTATTGCGTCGCTGCAGCGGCAATGCCCACTGAACCGCCGAGCTGGCGTACGAGTGTGTAAAGGCCGGTGGCACCAGCGATTTTGTCGGGCGCAATTCGCGCCATCGCCAGCGCATTAAGGGGTACAAAAACCATGCCCAGACCAACGCCACGCCAGATTAGCGGCCAGAAAAAGTCATCGTGCCCCGATTGTGTGGTGAACGCTTGGTGCTGATACATCGAATAGGCAAAGATCAGTACGCCAGCGGTGGCGACCCAGCGTAGATCAATGCGCAGTGAGGTAAGCGTTTTACCCATGATTGCCATGGTGATGCCGCTGGCGATGGCGCCGGGCAAAATCACCAGTCCGGTCTCCCACGCGTTGTAGCCGAGCAAGCTTTGCAAATACAGCGGCAGATAAAAAATGGTGGCAAATAGTGCCATGCCGACTAAGAACGAGAAGATAATACTGGCGGCAAACTGCGCGTCTTTCATCACCGAAAAATCCACCACCGGATAGCGCGTGCGGCGCTCGTGCCAGACAAAGGCAATCAGCGTGGCGAGGGTGACAAAGGCTAAAAATTGCACTTCGCCGGAGTCGAACCATTGCTTACGTTCGCCACGCTCGAGCATTATTTGTAAGGCGCCAATGCCCACGGCCAATAGGCCAATGCCGAGCCAGTCGACGGCGGTAACGGGGCGTTTAAACCGCGATTCGGGCACATATTGATTGGCCAAAAACAGCGCTAACAAGCCGAATGGCAGGTTGATATAGAAAATCCATGGCCATGAGCTGTGATAAGTAATATAGCCACCGACAGTAGGGCCGAGCGTGGGGCCGACCATGATGCCGAGACCAAAAATCGACATGCCGGCGGCTAACTCTTTCGAGGGAAATGATTCATAAATGCTGGCTTGTGCGGTGGATAGCAGACCGCCGCCGCCGATACCTTGCACGATGCGC
>JBDSQT010000005.1:0-5346 GCA_039929665.1 Paraperlucidibaca sp. | reverse complement strand
CTCATCTAAGCGGGTGTCATTATCTTGTCCTTTTAAGGCTTCAACCAAGGGCTGTGCGATGTCTTGGCGGCAGGACTGCAGCTCAAGCAGGCGGTCGCGGCCACTGGCTAACTCTGCTTCTAGCACCTCACGCTCGGCCTGCGCTTCGGCAATCAATGCATTGAGCTGATCTTCCGAGCTATTGGGCCGCAACAGTGGCTTGAGCTCGGCAATAAACGCCTCATGGACATTTTGTGCAGTCGGCGAGCAGTGCGCAAAAACATTCAGCGCCTCGTCATACCAACGATACAGACGCGCTTGTGCGGAGCCCTTTCAGAGCGGCACATGCAGATTGATAGTGTGCGTTTGACCGATACGATCAAGACGGCCAATGCGCTGCTCGAGTTGGTCAGGATTGTCCGGCATATCAAACAACACCAGATGATGCGCAAACTGGAAATTACGGCCTTCAGAGCCAATTTCCGAGCACAGTAAAATCTGCGCGCCCATCTCGGGTTCGGCAAAATAGGCCGCCGCGCGATCTCGCTCGAGCAAATTCATCGCCTCATGGAATACCGCGGTGCGAATGCCCTCACGCAAACGCAGATGCGTCTCTAGCGCCTCGGCAATTGCTGCCGTACGGGTAATCAGCAAGCACTTATCGCGGCGATGACTTTTTAACCACGCGGTTAGCCACGCCACCCGCGGGTCGTGCTCAAGGAAGGTTTCTTCATCGACGCGCGTTTCTGGCCAAATCGCGCCTTTGGCCAACCATGGCACATAGCACTCTGGCATCTCAAGCACCACCGGATGGCTAGCGCGAGCGGGGAAACCGCCAACCGCCATGCGTGTGTTACGAAACAGCACACGACCTAAGCCATAACGGTCGAGCAGGGCATTTAGCGCTTGTTGGCGACCCGTATCAGTTGATAAATCTAGCGCTAAATCAGCCAGTTGCTTGCTGAGTAAACGCGACTGCTCGGCACTCAGCTGGTTATCAAGCAAGGCATCGGCCAAGGCGCGAGTTTCATCCCACTGCTCATGAGAATCCATAAAGTCTTCGAGCGATGGATAGCGCGCCGGATCAAGTAACTGTAGGCGGGCGAAATGGCTTTCAACACCCAGCTGCTCTGGCGTTGCTGTTAGTAGCAATAAGCTCGGCACGACGGCGGCTAGTGCGGCGACGGTATCGTACTCAACACTGCTGGCTTCGGGCGACCAGGCCAAATGGTGCGCTTCATCGACCACGAGCATATCCCATGGGGCCGTGAGCGCTTCGGCTTGCAGCAGCGGATGGTCAGTGAGCAATGATAATGGCGCGATGATGAGCTGCTCGCTGGTGAAGGGGTTTTCACCGGATTCAGCCATGGCGGCGCAGCGCTCGAGGTCAAACAAGCTGAAGGCGAGGTTGAAGCGGCGGCGCATTTCCACTAGCCATTGGTGCACCAGACTGTCTGGCAGCAATACCAGTACACGCTCGGCGCGGCCTTGCACGCGTTGAGCATGAATGATTAAGCCTGCTTCGATGGTTTTACCCAAGCCCACTTCGTCAGCCAATAGCACGCGTGGGCTTAAGCGATTGGCGACCGTATTGGCCACCGATAATTGATGTGGAATTAAGCCCACACGAGCACCGGCTAGGCCACGAACCGGACTACGGGCTTGCTGTAGGCGTTCTCGCAACGCCGCTTGGCGTAGCGCGAACCATGAGCGCGAATCGACCTGAGCGGCCAGCAAACGCTCGCGCGGACGTGACAAATGCAGCTGCGCAGAGAGACGTGCTTCCATTAGGCGCTTTTGCTCGCCAGCGGCATTGATGGCGTCATAGCTCAGTAGGCCGTCTTGCGCGACCACGTGTTCTACGGTCCACAACTGTTCGTCGCTGTCGGTGATGCTATCGCCGATCATGAATTGAATGCGCGTAAGTGGTGCGCTTTGCCTAGCGTAGACGCGTGTGTCGTCGGCACGAGGGAAAAATACCGTCATGGTGCGTGCATCAAGCTCGACAACTATGCCTAAGCCTAACTCTGGCTCGGTATCTGAAATCCAACGCTGTCCTACTACTAAGTCATTCTGTTTCATGCGGTTAGGAGTTACTCATTAGGTGTTGTATAGGATTAAATTGTTCAGGTATTGCGAAGTACATGGCGCGGCCATCGCGGGGATGCTGAAAGCCAAGCTCACAGGCATGCAGGCAGAGGCGAGGGCTACGCGCCTGCCATTCGCTGCTGGCGTAAAGCTGATCGCCAACAATGGCATGACCTAGCGTGCACAAGTGCAGACGCAACTGATGGGTGCGACCCGTGATCGGTTCTAGTGAAATCAAGCTGGTGTCATCACGGCGCTGGACACATTGCCAATGCGTTACCGCCGGCTTTCCATCAATAAAATCAACAACTTGCCTTGGCTTATTGTCAGGGTCATAACGCATCGGCCAAGACATAGTGCCGCTATCTTCTGCCACGATTCCAGCCACCAGTGCGACATAGCGCTTTTCGATACGGCGCTCTTGAAACTGTATGCCTAAGGCGCGTCGAGCAGCACTGTGACGGCCATAGACCATCACGCCGGAAGTGTCTCGGTCGAGTCGATGCACTGCGAAAATATGGGGATCTTGTACTTGCAGACGCGTTAAAACGCTATCGGCCTTGTCTTGGCCTAAGCCAGGAACCGAGTGTAAACCTGCAGGTTTGTGTACCACGACGCAGTCGGAGTCGACATGCAATAGCATCAGCCCAGGGCAGGTCAGTGAGCAATCAGACGAGGTGGGCTTATTCATGGCGCGGATTATACGCAAGATTGTCGGGTTTACACTCTGTTTTTGGTTAGATCACGGCTTGATAGAGTGCGCATTTGTACGCCGTGTGCGAAGCTGCGGAAGAATAATTAACTTAATCGATTACCATGACACCTAGCGTTGAAGATGCATTTACCAGTGCCGCGCGATGCAATGAGCATCAGTAATTGCGCGCTAGTTTTCTACCAAACACCACCCCTAATGAGCTAACACGAAGATGCGTATAATTTATATTATGTTAAATATAAGAACCGTTAGCCTGTGTTTAGCCCTGTTTAGCTCAGGCACGGCACTCGCAGGTGCTCTCACTATCACGGCCAGTGAATTCCCATTAACCAATCCTTTTATGGCAACGATTGCTGGCACGCCAGCACAACTACAACCCACACAGTTGCCGGATGATCAGTACATTGACCAAGATGACTACGCGCTTAATATTCGCCCTGAGCGTGAGTTTCAGTTGCCTGATAGTTTTTGGGCGGTCAAAAAACTGCACTATCGAATTGCTCGGCAAACGAAACCCGCGCCGCTTATTTTTCTCATTGCTGGAACCGGCGCTAACTATAAAAACGACACCATAGAGTTTCTCAAGAAAGTGTTTTATAGCCGTGGCTATCATGTCGTGCAGCTCTCTTCACCGACTAGCTACGACTTTATCGCGGCAGCTTCGCACTCAGCAACGCCAGGGATCAGCAGCGAAGACGCCGCAGACTTAATGCGTGTAATGTCGGCCGTATTACAGGACAACCCCACGCTAGAGTTCACCCGTATTGACTTGGCCGGTTATAGCTTGGGCGCCCTGCACGCGGCATTTATTGCCGCTGCAGATGCAAAAAATCCAGAATTTTACTTTCAGCATGTGGCGCTACTAAACCCTCCGGTGAGCTTATTGGCCTCAACACAGCAGCTGGATCGCTTAGTCCACGTCAGTGTGCCCAAAGCAAAAGGGAAAGATGGGTTTTTTGAGTTAATTTTCAATAAGTTATCGCGATTTTTCCATGAAAAAGGCGGTGTTGAGCTAAGTGCCGCGGTACTTTATGACTTTCAGCGCTCACCAGAAGCACTTAATAACGAAGAAATGGCCATGCTGATTGGCAGTGTGTTTCGCTTCTCCGCCGCTGACATTGTTTTTACCAGTGATGTGGTCAATAAACGCGGCCAAATCGTACCCACTGATGCCGACCTGAGCGAGTCAGCAAGCTTAACGCCCTACTTTCGCCGGTCGTTATTTTGTGACTTTGCTTGCTATGTAAAGCTGCAACTACTGCCTTATTGGCAGAAGAAACACCCAGAAGCTGGCTTGAAAGAGTTAGGCGATATTAGTGGCTTGAGCGCGATTTCCGGCTATTTGGCTGCCTCTGAGAATATTCACGTGATCACCAACGCTGATGATTTGATTTTGCAGCCAGCAGACTTTGCTTTTTTACAAAACACCTTTAACAAGCGGCTCACCGTATTTGATCATGGCGGCCATTTAGGCAATATCAAATACATCCCATATGTTGAAAAAATGATGAGTATTTTCAATGACTAATGTGCATGATATGAAGCACATACTAGTGCGCAGCTGTCTATTAGCCAGTATGTTTTGCGGCCACGCTTATGCGGATGCCGCCGCCACTCAACGCCTCACCGACTACCCTGCAAGTCCACTAGATGCCTTACAGTTCGTGCCTAGCGATAACCAAATTGTCTTTGAGCGCTCAAGTCTTGTGGCGTTAGCCGTGCGCGACCCGTGGGAAGCTATGAATCGGCGGGTGTATCATTTTAATCAGCGTGCCGATGAGTATGTTTTGCTGCCCTTGGCGCGCGGCTATCGTTTCGTCACGCCCTATTATGTACGCACTGGTGTACATAATATATTCAGTAACTTAGGTGATGTATCTAACCTTCTGAATAGCATTTTGCAACTAAAAACTAAGCGTGCGTTATCGACTACGGGACGTTTACTGCTAAACACCACGGTGGGTATTGCCGGACTATTTGACCCGGCCACGGCTATTGGGCTGGCTCGGCAGGATGAGGATTTTGGGCAAACGCTGGGATTTTATGGCGTGGGCGCTGGCCCTTACCTGATGCTACCTTTGCTAGGCCCATCAAATTTGCGTGATGCAAGCGGTCGATTGGTGGATATCGGTGCCGGCACGCAAATTAATTACATCAATAATGCCGATATTAAGCAGGATTATCCGGCGCTATACAGCTTACAAATTACCGATGAACGAGCCTATACCGCCTATGAGTATGGCTCGCTAAACACACCATTTGAGTATGAGAAACTACGCTATGTGTTTCAAAAATCGCGTGTTCTGCAAATCCAAGATTAAGCTTTTTGTAGTGCTTTCAGACCATTCCAAGTGAAGTTGAGCATTAGCTCAACCACTTGCTGCTTGGGAATATGCGGGCGCTGCATCCACCATTTGGCCATTTGCTCGCCAGCGCCTGACACCGCATGCGCGAAACCTTCGCAGGTATCGGCATCAAAACCGGTGACCACCGCGTTGAGTAGCTGGGTGATTTTCTCAACCGTTTGAAAGCGTAGGCGCGCGGCCTCCTCCGAGGCACTACCG
>JBDSQT010000004.1:0-3870 GCA_039929665.1 Paraperlucidibaca sp. | reverse complement strand
GCCGAAAAGCTCAAGGCTGCCGTAGCGAAATTTGTCGTCGGCGATGGCACAGCGGCAGGCACCACTATCGGCCCACTGATTAATGCGGCGGCTGTCGACAAGGTCGAGCGCTTAGTCAATGAAAGCCTCGCCGCTGGCGCTCAGGCGACCCTAGGCGGCGCGCGTCATGAGCGCGGCGGTAACTTCTACCAGCCCACCGTCCTCATTAATGTCGATAACGACATGCCTATCGCGCAGCAAGAAAGCTTTGGCCCCGTCGCACCACTTATTCGTGTCCGCGATGCTGACCACGCCGTGGCCTTGGCCAACGCCACCCGCGCCGGCCTCGCCGCCTATCTCTATGGCAGCGACTTAAAGCAGCTCTGGTCGGTGGCCGAGCGCTTGGAATTCGGCATGGTGGGCATCAACGAGGGCATTATTTCTAACGAGATGGCGCCGTTTGGCGGCATGAAAGAATCGGGCCTTGGTCGCGAAGGCTCGAAATACGGTATCGATGAGTATTTGGAAACGCAGTATTTATGCTTGGGCGGCATGAGCGATCGCTAAGCGCTAGACGCGCGGCCATTCACGCCTGAGCCCTACACTCACCCGTTAAATTTCAACTTCATTTTTGAGAGAACTCGTTGACCGACCACGCTGAACACACACCAATGATGCAACAGTATTTGCGCATCAAAGCTGAGCACCCCAATGAGCTGGTGTTCTATCGCATGGGCGATTTTTACGAGCTATTTTTTGATGACGCGAAAAAAGCCGCGCGCCTGCTCGACATCACGCTCACCGCTAGAGGCAAATCGGCGGGCGCACCCATCGCCATGGCCGGTATCCCGTATCACGCCGCCGAAAACTACATCGCTCGCTTGATTCGTCACGGCGAATCGGTGGTGATTTGCGAGCAGATCGGTGAGGCCGGCGCACAAAAAGGCCCAATGGAGCGCCAAGTCGCTCGCGTGGTCACACCCGGCACAGTGAGTGATGATGCCTTTTTAGATGAGCGCCGCGACACGATTTTGGCGGCACTCGTTTGCCTGCATGAACGTTGGGGCTTAGCCTATTTAGACATGTCCAGTGGCCGCTTCAATGTACAAGAACTAGTAGATTTCGATGCGGTGGCAGGTGAGCTCGCACGCATCCAGCCGGCCGAGCTGCTATACCCTGAAGATGTCTCCTGGCGCGGGCAGCTCGAAGGCCAACGTGGCCTGCGCGGACGACTACCTTGGCACTTCGATCGTGACAGTGGACATCGCCAACTTTGCCAACAGTTCGCGGTGCATGACTTACAAGGCTTTGGCTGCGAGGCGCTGCCCAGTGCTATTGCGGCGGCCGGAGCACTACTGGTCTATGCGCGCGAAACACAGCGCAATGCCTTACCGCATTTACGTGGCATTCAAGTCGATAACGCCAAAGACATGCTGCAGCTCGATGCCGCGACACGGCGTAATTTAGAAATCACCCACACCCTCGCCGGTGATACACGCAGCACGCTGGCAGGCATTCTCGATCAAACCCGCTCGGCCATGGGCAGTCGCCTCTTAAGGCGCTGGCTGCACCAACCCATCCGTGCGCGTGATGTGTTGCTCTGGCGCCAACAGGCTATCGACGAACTCATCGCTGAACACGCCTGGGATGAACTCAGTCAGCCCTTGAGCGACATGGGTGATGGCGAGCGCGTGTTGTCGCGTATTGCCCTGCGCAGCGCGCGCCCACGCGACCTCGCACGCTTACGCGATCTGCTAGCGCTCATCCCCCACTTTGCCGCTTGTCTCGCCACGCGCCAAGCCACACGCCTACATACCCTTGCTGGCAACATCGCCCCGCAACCTGAACTAGCCGAGCTCTTACATCGCGCGGTCATTGAGGCGCCGCCCGCAGTTTTGCGTGACGGCGGTGTGATTGCTGACGGCTTTGATGCCGACCTTGATGAGCTTCGTGGTTTAAGCACAAACGCCGGTGACTACTTACTAGCGCTGGAAGCCAAAGAGCGCGACGCCTCGGGCCTCAGTGCGCTGAAAATTGGCTATAACCGTGTCAGTGGTTATTACTTTGAGCTTTCTCGCTTACACGCCGAGCAAGCGCCGGCACATTTCATTCGCCGCCAAACATTAAAGAATGTTGAGCGCTACATCACGCCCGAGCTAAAAGCCTTTGAAGATAAAGCGCTATCCGCCTCAGCCCGTGCGCTGGCGCGCGAAAAGCAACTGTTTG
The DNA here is from genome assembly GCA_039929665.1 of Paraperlucidibaca sp. Lineage (GTDB taxonomy): Bacteria > Pseudomonadota > Gammaproteobacteria > Pseudomonadales > Moraxellaceae > Perlucidibaca. The sequence continues at coordinate 1,665 of JBDSQT010000004.1, read as the reverse complement.
AAGAGCTGCTCGATGCGATTGCTATTGAACTCACGCCCCTGCAAGCACTCTGTGAATCCTTAGCTGAGCTCGATGCGCTGGTCTGCCTTGCCGAACGCGCCGATACGCTGAACTGGGTGCGCCCTACTCTTCTCGAAGCGCCGGGCATCGATATTGAAGCTGGCCGCCACCCCGTCGTGGAGCGTTTGCTCAGCGAGCCTTTCACGGCCAATGATCTGCGTCTCGATAACGAGCAACGCATGTTGGTGGTCACCGGCCCAAATATGGGCGGTAAGTCGACCTATATGCGGCAAGCTGCACTCATTGTGCTGCTCGCGCATATGGGCAGTTATGTGCCCGCCAGTGCCGCGCGCATCGGCCCCGTCGATCGCATCTTCACGCGTATTGGCTCATCTGACGACCTCGCCTCTGGTCGCTCAACCTTCATGGTCGAAATGACTGAAGCGGCGACCATCCTAAATAATGCCACGCCTCATAGCTTAGTCATCATGGACGAAATAGGCCGTGGTACCAGCACCTTCGATGGCCTATCTCTGGCTTGGGCGGCAGCCGAATACCTGGCCATGCAGTGCGGCTCCTTAAGCCTATTCGCCACGCACTATTTTGAGCTCACGGCGCTGCCGGACTTACTCGAGGGCGTGGCGAATGTGCATTTAGCAGCAGCCGAGCATGATGGTCATGTGGTGTTTCTACATGCCGTGAAGCCCGGCCCTGCCAGCCAAAGCTATGGCCTGCAAGTCGCGCAGCTGGCCGGTGTACCGGCTGAAGTGATTAGTCGTGCGCGCGAGCGCTTAGCTATGCTGGAATCGCAGAGCGTGAGTTTACGTCATAGCGAAGCGCTACCCGTGGCCGCCCAAACATCGCCACCACCTTCCGCATCAAGCAGTTCACGGCGTCAAGCTTCTGTGCGCGACAACCCACAGCCCGATTTATTTGCCACCCGCCAGCCTAGCGATGTCGAGTTAGCCTTACGTCATATTGACCCCGATAGTCTGAGTCCTCGGGAGGCGCTTGAGTTGGTCTATGCTCTGAAAAAGCAGCTATAAATTCCTAATGTATCAGCGCGGTTGATGTTATTGCTAAGTGCGACTCAATTGCCACACTCAAGCAGCATCAGTAAACTACCCGCTGTTAGTCATTAGCCTCTGGGATTGCTTAGCCATGACATTTGTCGTTACCGAAAACTGCATCAAGTGCAAATACCAAGACTGCGTGGAAGTTTGCCCAGTGGACTGCTTTTATGAAGGCCCTAATTTCTTAGTGATCCATCCAGACGAATGCATCGATTGCGCGCTCTGCGAGCCAGAGTGTCCTGCTAACGCGATCTTCTCTGAGGATGAGTTGCCGGAAAATCAGAAGCAGTTTATTAAGCTCAATGCGGACTTAGCGCAGGTCTGGCCCAATATCACCGAGATCGGTGAGCGCCCAGCTGACGGCAAAGAGTGGGATGGTAAGCCCAACAAGTTGCCGCTACTCGAGCGCTAAGCGCTAATAACTAAGAAACAAAAAAGGAGCTAATTAGCTCCTTTTTTGTGGCCGTCTCGTTCCGTCGCCCAACCACTTCCTTGTTCCTAATCCTAGAAGTACGCATCCAGCATACCTCCTACGCACAAATCCATATGCTCGCTTCATCCATAAAGCGTAGTCCTGACAAGAGCCATGGTA
>JBDSQT010000003.1:0-4330 GCA_039929665.1 Paraperlucidibaca sp. | reverse complement strand
GCGCGCGCTTTGGTGGCTCAGCTGGGCATCAGCAGGCTTTAGTGGCCGCCGTGCATGAGCGCGTGGCAGTCGAGATGCTCTCGAGCTGGCATATCAATTTCACCTCAACAGAACAGTCGGAGTGGCTGGCGGGGTCGTCGATATTGCTAGCGCGTGAGGGCGTACAGTTTCATTGGCAAAATCCTGGATGGCGTGACCTGCAGGACTTTCTTGATGCGCTGCGTTCATCGAAGCGTAAAAAGTTTCGCCATGAGATGAATGCCGTTAGTCGTGCCGGCATTGGCTATGACTGTTTGCAAGGCCATGAGCTAACGGAGGCGCAATGGGACTTTGTCTATGCGTGCTACAGCAATACCTATCACGAGCGTGGTCAGTTGCCGTATTTGACGCGCGCCTTCTTTAGCTTGCTGGCTGCGCGTTTGCCACAGGCTATTCGCGTATTGATTGCTAAGCGTGGTGATAAGCCAGTGGCCATGGCGTTTTACTTGCTGGGTCGAAATAGCTTGTTTGGGCGTTATTGGGGTGCGCTGGAGCCGATTGACTCCTTGCATTTTGACGCCTGTTTTTATCAGGGTATGCAGTTGGCCATGCGTGAGGGTGTGACTCATTTCGATGCCGGCGCTCAGGGCGAGCACAAGCTATTACGCGGCTTTCGCCCAGTGCTGACAGCATCCTGGCATCAGCTCAAACACCCTGGTCTGCGTGAGGCGGTGGCGCGTTTTGTACGCGATGAAGCCGTGGATATTCGAGCCTATGCGCGCGATGCCGAGCAGCATTTGCCCTATCGCGCGGTGACTTAGCCGAGTGAGCAGGGCCGCTTGCGTGTGGCTAAGTCTAAGCGCGGTACTTTAGCGCAGCAGTAAGAGTGGGCTTTGGCAGTGGCGCAGCAAGTCAGTAGTGGTGCTGCCAACGAAAAACTGGCGTAGTCGCGAATGACCGTATGCCCCCATGACGACAGCATCGAGACCATGATCTTGTTGATAAGCCAGTAGGCTGCGGCTCGCCTCGCCCGGGCGAATAGCGGTGATGGCATCGACGCCCGCTTTGTGGAGCTGTGTTTGTGCCCACTGTAGCTGTGCTTGCGCATCTAGCGTGTCGGCACCAACCATCACGATGTGTACCGGCAGGCCGATAAACAACTGACTACGCGTTAAAAACTGTACCGCTTGGCGGCTACTGGTGCTGCCGTCATAGGCCAGCAGCAGGCCGGTAGTGGGCTGCTTGAAGTCATCAGCGGCAATAAGAATAGGGCGGTTCAGGGCGCGAATAACGTTTTCAACATGGCTACCAATATGGCGATGTTGATGTGCGCTGAGGTCGCCATAGCGACCCATCACCAGCATGTCCATATCGTCGCTGAGCTCAAGAATGCACTCGAGTAAATCGCCATGGCGCTGGCGTATCGTGGCATGGATGTCTTGTGCTTGCAGGCGGGCTTTAGCATCGGCAAGCAAAGCCTCGCCCTGCGCCAACGCGAGTTTGCTGCGTTGCTCATCCAGCTCAGCAAGGGCCACGAGCAAGTGCTCGCGGCTACCTAGACCGATGCTCCCGCTAAAGTCGCTGACCACCGGGTAATGCGCGTGATCCAGCACATGCAGCAGAGTGAGTGCGCTTTGAGTTCGTTTCGTCGCCCAAGCCGCCGTGTCGCAAACGGCCGCCGTTGCTGGAGAACCATCAATACAGGCAATTAGCTCAGCCATAGCAGAACTCCTTCGTTGTGTTCGCTCAATGCCCCATGATCTGGTCGGCCGCCTCAGGTTTGTCGTGCAAGGCGAAGCGGTCGACGATGGTAGCACTGGCTTCATTGAGACCTAAGACATCCACCGTAGTCCCTTCGCGACGCAGCTTCAAGACCACTTTGTCGAGTGCGGCTACAGAGGTGACATCCCAAAAGTGCGCTCGGGTAAGGTCAATAACCACATGGCTAATGGCCTCTTTAAAGTCGAACGCGGCAATAAAGCGATCGGCGGAGGGGAAGAATACTTGGCCGGTCACGCGATAGTGGCGAGTTTTTTCATCGTCACTGAGTGATGACTCGATGTATAAAAATTGCGCAATCTTGTGCGCGAAAAATAGTGAGGCCAGCAGTACGCCAACCAGCACGCCATAGGCGAGATTGTGCGTTGCCACCACCACGGCGACAGTGCTGATCATGACGATATTGGTCGACAGTGGGTTTTTCTTCATGCTGCGCAGCGAGTCCCAGCTGAAGGTGCCGATCGACACCATGATCATCACTGCGACGAGCGCGGCCATGGGAATAAGTGACACCCAGTCGCTTAAAAACACCACCATCAGGAGTAGCACGATGCCTGCCGTGAAGGTCGACAGGCGTGTGCGGCCACCGGATTTTACGTTGATCACCGACTGACCAATCATCGCGCAGCCAGCCATGCCGCCAAACATGCCGGCGGTCAAATTGGCAATGCCCTGACCTTTGCACTCGCGGTTTTTATCGCTGGTGGTGTCGGTGAGATCATCGACGATGGTGGCAGTCATCATCGACTCCAGTAGACCAACCACGGCTAAAGCGGCGGAATAGGGCAGGATGATCAAGAAGGTGTCGAAATTCAGCGGCACTTCTGGCCAGAGGAAAATCGGCAGCGTATCGGGCAGTGCGCCCATATCCCCCACCGTACGAATATCAATGCCCAGTGTCAGTGCCACGGCGGTGAGCGTGAGGATGCAGACCAGTGGCGAGGGGATGACACGCCCGATTTTTGGAATATAGGGGAACAGGTAAATAATCCCTAAGCCCGCCGCGGTCATGGCGTAGACCGGCCATCGGACATCGGTAAGCTCGGGTAGCTGGGCCATAAATATCAGAATAGCCAGCGCGTTGACGAAGCCAGTGACCACGGAGCGCGACACAAAGCGCATCAGGCTGCCAAGGCGTAAATAGCCAGCGAGTATCTGCAAAACGCCGCAGAGCAGGGTGGCGGCGAGTAAGTATTGCAGGCCATGCGTTTTGACCAGCGTGACCATGAGCAGCGCCATCGCGCCGGTAGCGGCACTGATCATGCCAGGTCGGCCGCCGACAAAAGAGATCACCACGGCGATACAAAATGACGCGTACAGCCCGACTTTGGGGTCGACGCCGGCAATCAACGAGAAGGCGATGGCTTCGGGAATCAACGCGAGAGCGACCACGAGGCCGGCCAAAATGTCACCACGCGGATTAGACAGCCATTGCTGCTTGAGGGTCTGGTTCATCTGGGGAAACATCCTAAAAACACAGGCCGAAGACAGGAGCCGTCGGAGCAAAGCGGGCGCATAGGATAGCCGATTCTCAGGCTCTCGGCATGTCGCAGTCTATTTTTGTGAATAGGAAGTATTATCATTAGCTTTTAGTGTATTATTCTTGCCGAATCCTTAGGAGAGCGTGCATGTTTGTTAAATCCCCATTAGCTCAGGCCATCGGCTTGGCGTTGTGTGTGTCACCCGCATTAGTCAGTGCCGCCGAACCTGTTAAAACCCTGCCCACCGTGTCGGTGACGGCCGCTGCCGAATTGGCTACCAATGGTTATCAAGGTGTTGGTAGCCGTTCGGCACTGAAAACCAACACCGCATTGAAAGATACGCCGCAGTCGGTCAGCGTCATTAGCCGTGCGCAACTTGACGACCAGTCGGCACAAAGCTTGGCTGATGCGGTGAAATACACCCCGGGTGTGACCTTCGCTCAAGGCGAAGGCAACCGTGATGCCGCTGTCATTCGTGGTAACACCACCACTGGCGACTTCTATGTCGATGGCCTGCGTGATGACGTGCAGTACTACCGCGACCTCTACAATATTGACCGCGTGGAAGTGCTGCGCGGAGCCAATGGCTTGGCGTTTGGCCGTGGCGGCAATGGCGGTGTGATTAACCGTGTACAAAAGGAAGCCGGCTGGTCGCCCGTGCGTGAAATCACCGTGTCCGGTGGCAGCTATGGCCATGCGCGTGGTGCTTTGGATATTGGTGGTGGTTTGAGCGAGCAGGTGGCTGGTCGCGTCAATGTGGTTAGTGAGCAGTCCGACAGTTTTCGCGATGGCGTTGATCTGCGGCGCAATGGCATCAGCCCGACACTGACTATTCAGGCGTCCGATGCGACGAAAATCGTCCTTGGTGCTGAGTATTTCAATGATAAGCGCGTCACCGATCGCGGGATTCCCTCGCAAAATGGCAAGCCCTTTAAGACCGATGAATCGAACTTTTTTGGTAATGCCGCACAAAGCCCAACCGAGACCACAGTGAAGGCGCTGAATGCCTCCATTGAGCATCGCTTTGCGAACGGCGTGGTGTTGAGCAACAAAACGCGTTTTGCCGATTACGACAAGTATTATCAGAATGT
>JBDSQT010000002.1:0-3441 GCA_039929665.1 Paraperlucidibaca sp. | reverse complement strand
TGCCCTGTAAGCGCATCAATGGCATTGGCCCAAAGACCGCGGCCAAGCTCGTCGTGATGGGCTATGAGCGTATCGAGCAACTGGCGCAAGCTGAGCTGGAAATCTTGCAGCTGGCCTTTGGCGAGCGCAGCGGGCGATGGCTTTTTGATGTTTCGCGTGGGCATGATGAGCGGCCGGTGCAGACGCGTAGCGAGCCGGTATCGATGAGCCGAGAAACGACATTTTCCCGCGATTTGTCGGTGCAGCACGATCGCGCCGAGTTAAGCCGTGCGTTGGCAGATCTATGTCAGCGTGTAGCCGATGACTTGCAGCGCAAAGGCCGGGTCGGGCGCTGCGTTAGCATCAAGATTCGCTATGCCGATTTTCGCTCTGTGACGCGCGATCAGACTATTACTGAGTACTGCGATGACGCCGAGACGATTCGATACTGGGCGCGCCAATGTTTGAAGCGCGTGCCGTTAGAGCAGCGCATACGCCTGTTGGGTGTGAAGGTCGGGCAGTTATCAAAGGCTGGCGCGCAAATGCGTGAGGCGTTGCCGGCGCAATTGAGCTTGCTGGCGCTGGCGGATGATGTTGTGCCGGCGCTCAATGACGCCGTAGTGCTTGCTGAAAAAGCAGCTGAAGCAGCACAGGTTTTTGCTCCTGGTGCGATCTATATGCCTGCTGCGGCACTGCCTGAGGCAGCCGCGATGTGGCGAGAGCTACAGCAGATTTTCGCCGAAGCACCCCCACGTCGCCACATGACCAAGCGAGGCTTTTACATGGCGTCTGCCATGACCGCTATTGGTCGCTGGGGCTGGATTAGCGACCAGCGCGGTTACCGTTACGAGGCCAGTGATCCCGAAACAGGGACACCGTGGCCAGCGATGCCTGAGCTGTTTATGCGTTTGGCACAGGGCTTTGCCGCGCAAGCCGGCTATCCGCATTTTCAACCAGACTCCTGCATGATTAATGATTACGCGGTAGGCGCTGGCATGGGCCTGCACCAAGATCGCGATGAGTCTGACCTGCGCGCTCCTATTGTCTCGGTGTCGCTTGGCCTGCCTGTAGACTTTCAGTTCGGCGGCCAAGCGCGCCAAGAAGCGGTTCAGCGCATGGTACTGAGCCATGGCGATGTGGTGGTTTGGGGTGGGGAGTCGCGACTGAATTTTCACGGCGTACTGCCGCTTAAAACTGGCCATCACCCCATGCTCGGTGCGCGCCGCATCAACCTAACCTTTCGGATGGCTCATGCTCATATTGACCCCAGCGTGTCAGTTTTTACGCGAGATTGATGGCGATTGGCGCCGCTTGGTCGACGCTATGGGCCCGTGCGCATTAGCGGCGCCAGTGTCGGCAAACGTAAGTGCAGACGAGCGCCAGCCGTGGCAGGCCTTAGCGCGCGCTGTGGCTGGCCAGCAGGTGCATGGCAAAGCGGCTGAGGCCATTTTTGGGCGCTTTCTCGCGCACTATCATCAGCAGGATGGTGGGGTGATATATCCCACTGCCGAGCAAGTCTTGGCCACCGAGCCCGATACACTGAGGACTTGCGGCCTGTCGGCGGCGAAAACTCGCGCCATTATTGCGCTAGCTCATGGTGCGGTGAGTGGGGAGGTGCCGACCTTGGCGCAAGCGAAAAGTCTTAGCGATGAGGTGCTCACCGAGCAGCTCACGGCTTTGCCCGGCATTGGTCCATGGACGGTGCAGATGTTTTTGATGCATACGCTACGCCGGCCCGATGTCATGCCGGTAGCCGACTTTGGCGTGCGCGAAGGCTGGCGACTGCTGAAAGGCTTGGAGCGCCAACCGACACCGAAGGCCTTATTACTCGAAGCGCAAGCGTGGCGGCCGTATCGCAGTGCGGCGGCATGGTATTTGTGGCGCGCGGTCGATAGAGTCAAGCAAGCACGTTAATGTAGAGATGTCCCATGAGTGATCAACAGCCGCCACCGCGGATCAGTCCATTGCAGGCTTTGGTGAGTGTGTTTCGCGCCTGGTTTGGCGTGCAAACCGATGCCAATCGCCAGCGCGACTTCAGTAGCAACAATGCCAGCAGCTTTATCATTGCTGGCGTCGTGTTTGCTGTGATGATGGTGCTGGCAGTAGTTATTGTGGTGAATATGGTGCTGCCTTAAGCTACTTGCGCCATGTTAGTGCGTACTTTACGCCGGCGCTTGGTGGATCTCGGCACTGGCTGCTGGAGCAGATGCATCGTGGCCGCGCGGTGGAATTACTGATGCATAGCGATGCCTCGATCGATACCATTGTGCAAGCCTTGGGCTACGGCGATCGACGGGTAGGAGTGTCACGATGAGCAGTCAAGGCACGGTGATTTTTTTACATGGTCTGGAATCTGGCCCTGATGGCTTTAAAATCCAGCAAATGCGCGCCACGGCAGAGGCCATGGGCTGGTATACGCTGGCGCCTGATGGTCGTTTTAGCCGTGATCCAGTGCAACGCGCTGGTGTAGTCTTAAGCGCATGGCCGCGTGAAGCTGAGCGGGTGTATTTGGTAGGGTCGAGCTTGGGCGGCTTTGTGGCCGCATCGATTGCGGCACAGTTGGCGACCGATGCGGCTTCATCAGCGAGTCAGCACCCGACTAATCTCTGTGGCATGCTGTTGTTATGCCCAGCGTTTGATCTGCCCGGCTATCCGCTGGACCGGCCTGCGCAAGGGTTGCGCGGCGAGTGTATTCAACTTATTCATGGGTGTGCCGATGTTGTAGTACCACTCAGCCATTCGCAGCGCGCGGCGACAGCGTGGGGTGCGGATTTGCTTGTAGTAGATGATGATCATAGTTTGCACAGCAGCATCGCAACTATTTGCGAAGTCTTGGCGCAGCGTTTAGCGTGTGCAGTCACTGCGATTTAAGTGCTTTTAAGGCACTTTTTAGGTTTTACATAGATAGATTTAAGAGGAGAGATAGATGAAGGCATTATTTTTGGCCCTAGGACTTTCTGCCCTAGCGGCTCCAGCCATGGCAGCACAGTATGTTGCCACGGGTGATTGGGCACCGACACGCCAAGCAGCCTGTGAGCAAGCCACCGCGTTGGCAGCCTTGCGCGCCGATGCACCAATTAGCAATAGCAGTTGTATCTGCGATAAAGGTGACAAGCGCTTTAGCTGCTTAGCAACGGTCGATGTGGCCAGTCCAGCAGCCCTTGTTGCGCAAGTGGGCGCTGCGACATTGGCCAAGCCAGCATCGCTGTCGAGCGCTAAGTAGCACTCAGTAATCGCCGCTTATCACATAGGAAGTGATCCCATGAGCTCAGCCCTCGCGCCCGGCTTTATGGTGCTGCATAGCCATCGTCTAGAAAGCCTGCGCGACGTTGTACTGGCTTGGTTGCGCGCCTATCCCATCGACCCGATGGCAGAAGAGCGCGTTCTGGTGCAGAGCAATGGCATGGCGCAATGGCTGAAGGCAGCGATGGCTGCTGAGTCCGATGCCGAGGTGCCAGGACT
>JBDSQT010000001.1:0-4310 GCA_039929665.1 Paraperlucidibaca sp. | reverse complement strand
TAGTCGACCTGCTGGAAAATCGTATTCCGCCGGGTGTTGACCAAGCTGCCTATGTAAAGGCCGGCTTCTTGGCTGCTGTCAGCACGGGCAAAGCCAACTCGCCATTAGTCAGTAAGCAACGCGCCGTTTACCTGCTCGGCACCATGCTCGGTGGTTACAACGTAGCGCCACTGGTGGCCTTGCTCGACGACGCCAACCTGGCTGCTGATGCTGCCACTGCGCTGAAAAAGACCCTGCTAGTGTTCGACGCATTTCACGACATCGAAGAGAAAGCTAACGCTGGCAATGCGCTCGCTAAAGATATCTTACAGTCATGGGCCGATGGCGAATGGTTCACCAACCGCCCAGACGTTGCGCAAAAAATCACCGTCACTGTCTTTAAAGTGACTGGCGAGACCAACACCGATGATCTGTCGCCTGCGCAAGATGCGTGGAGCCGTCCAGACATCCCTCTGCACGCCAACGCCATGCTGAAGAATGCTCGCGAAGGCATCAACCCAGACCAGCCAGGCGAAGTCGGCCCGATCAAACAGATCGAAGCCCTGAAAGCTAAAGGCCACACCATTGCTTATGTCGGCGACGTGGTCGGCACCGGCTCCAGCCGTAAGTCAGCCACCAACTCGGTGCTCTGGCTCACAGGCACAGACTTACCACACATCCCCAACAAGCGTGATGGCGGCGTCTGTATCGGCAATAAAATCGCGCCGATTTTCTTCAACACCATGGAAGATGCCGGCGCACTGCCCTTTGAGTGTGACGTCGACAAATTCAACACCGGCGATGTCATCGACATCTACCCGTTTGATGGCAAAATTTGTGCGCACGGCAGCAACGACGCATTGGTGAACTTCGAGCTGAAGTCAGCTGTATTACTCGACGAAGTACGCGCGGGTGGCCGTATCAACTTGATCATTGGTCGCGGCTTGACCAACAAGGCACGCGAAGCCTTAGGCCTTAGCGCATCGACTTTGTTCCGTCAGCCACATCTGCCAACGGACACCAAAAAAGGCTTCACGCTGGCGCAAAAAATGGTCGGTCGCGCCTGCAACCTACCCGAAGGCATGGGCGTGCGCCCAGGTACTTATTGCGAACCGAAAATGACCACCGTGGGCTCGCAAGACACGACGGGGCCTATGACGCGCGACGAGCTAAAGGATCTTGCGTGCTTGGGCTTCTCGGCCGACTTGGTGATGCAATCGTTCTGCCATACCGCCGCCTATCCGAAACCCGTTGATGTCGGCACGCACCACACGCTGCCCGACTTCATTATGAACCGTGGCGGTGTGTCGCTGCGCCCAGGCGACGGCATCATCCACTCTTGGCTGAACCGCATGTTGCTGCCCGATACCGTGGGTACCGGCGGTGACTCGCACACCCGTTTCCCACTGGGCATTTCCTTCCCTGCAGGTTCGGGCTTGGTGGCCTTCGCTGCCGCTACTGGCGTCATGCCTTTAGACATGCCTGAGTCGATCCTGGTCCGTTTCAAGGGCAAACTGCAGCCAGGCATCACCCTGCGTGACTTGGTGCATGCGATTCCTTACTACGGCATCCAACAAGGCCTGCTGACCGTTGAGAAAAAAGGCAAAGTTAACGCCTTTAGCGGCCGCATCTTGGAAATCGAAGGCCTTGAGCACCTGACGGCTGAGCAAGCTTTTGAGTTATCAGACGCCTCGGCTGAGCGCTCGGCTGCCGGTTGCACCATCACGCTGTCGGAAGCCAGTGTGAAAGAGTATCTAACCTCCAACATCACCATGCTGAAATGGATGATTTCCAATGGCTATGGCGACGCCCGCACCATCGCGCGCCGTATTGGCAACATGGAAAAATGGCTGGCCAACCCAAGCCTGCTGCGCGCTGACAAAGACGCTGAGTATGTTGAGATTATCGAAATCGATCTGGCCGATGTGAAAGAGCCCGTGCTCTGCTGCCCGAATGACCCCGATGATGCCAAGCTGCTGTCGGATGTTGCCGGCACCAAGATTGACGAAGTCTTCATTGGCTCGTGCATGACTAACATTGGCCACTTCCGTGCCGCTGGCAAGCTGCTCGACAAAATCCCTGCTGGCTCGCTGACTACGAAACTGTGGATTGCCCCACCGACCAAGATGGATCAGCACCAGCTCATGGAAGAGGGCTATTACAACATCTATGGCCGCGCTGGCGCTCGTACCGAAATGCCCGGCTGCTCGCTGTGCATGGGTAACCAAGCTCGTGTGGCACCAAACAGCACCTGCGTGTCGACTTCGACTCGTAACTTCCCTAACCGCTTGGGCCAAGGTGCCGATGTTTACTTGGCCTCGGCTGAGCTGGCGTCGGTCGCTGCCGTTATTGGCAAGCTACCCACCGTGGCGGAGTACATGGTGTACGCCAAGCAAATCGAATCGATGTCAGGCGAGATTTATCAATACCTGAACTTCGACAAGATGGAAGAGTACACCACGCCGGCGGGTAAAATTGACATTGCTCAGCTGACTTAATCGGCTGCTGTGATGCATAAAAAAGCCCGGCACATGCCGGGCTTTTTTATAGCTATCAAACCTCGTGCACAAACAGCTCACGCTCAAAACGCACCTGCGGCCAAAACACGCCATCATCGGCGCGCTCACCAGCACCCACCACCATGATGGGGAATGAGGCATCGCCCAAGTTCAGCAGTTTACGCACACGCACTTCATCAAAGCCTTCCATCATGCAGGTGTCATAGCCATGCGCACGGAAAGCCAGCACCAGATTCTCACAGGCCAAGGCCGTGCTTTTTGCTGCCCACAATTCGACTTCCGACTTGGTATACGGACCACGCGGCACAGCAGCAACTAAACCACCCACCGAAAATGCCACCTTTTTCACCATGGCAAAACTGTTGAGTGGGCCTGGAGCGTAGTTGTAGGGAATGAGCTGGTAGTAGCGCTGCACCAGTTTCGGCACATCGGGCATCGGCCATTCGCGCAGCATCTTGCGAGAAAACTCGTCAATACGGTCGGTGCGCGCCACACAAACAATTAATTCTGCAGCTGTTTTAGCGGCCAACTGACTCATGCACGCCTTTACCAACTTGGCCTTTTTGCCCTCAGAGCGCACGATGAAAAACTCCCAAGGCTGCAGGCCCGATGAGCAAGGAGCTAACAAAGCCATATCCAAGCAGTCATCCAATACCGCTTGAGGAATAGGCTTGTTAGTAAATTTACGTACTGAGCGGCGGCTAATCACCACTTGGCGAAAGGACTCTAGATCAATCCCAGTAGGTGCAGGCTCGTGATAGCGTGATTTGCCATCGACAGCGACCACGGCAGGCTTGGATTTTGTTGCAGACTTGGCAGGCATACAGACCTCTCTCAGACTTAAAGTGCAGGAACGCTAGCCAAGCCGCTCGGCGCTGTCAAACTGACAAGCATAAAGGGCGTGACATTTTGACAGCGCCGCATGATTATCTTACATTTGTTGGATTATATCCTAAGGCAGATTTTCTATGACCACCACACATCACGATGTCATCGTCGTCGGTAGCGGCTTTTCAGGCCTAGGTATGGGCATTTTTCTGAAAAAATCCGGCCGCAATGACTTTTTAATTCTAGAAAAGTCTGATGACATTGGCGGCACTTGGCTCGATAACGGCTATCCCGGTGCAGCCTGCGACGTGCCATCACATATGTACTCGTACTCGTTTGAGCAAAATCCTGACTGGTCGCGCTTCTACTCAGGCCAGGCCGAAATTCTGGCCTATATGAAAAAGTGCGCGCGCAAATATGATCTCTACTCGCACTTTCGCGGCAATAGCGAGCTAGTTGAAGCACGCTGGAGCGATAGCGATAAGCGCTGGCAGCTGAAAACCGGCGACGGCAAACAGTACACCGCACGCGTAGTGGTCTCAGGCATTGGGGGTTTAAGTCGCCCAGCATTGCCCAATGTTAAAGGCCTCGATCAATTCGAAGGCACACTGTTTCACTCAGCGCGCTGGAACCACGACTACGATCTCACTGGCAAGCGCGTGGCCGTAATTGGCACCGGAGCAAGCGCCATCCAGTTTGTGCCGCAAATCGCCCCTCAAGTCGATGAGCTCGTGCTGTTTCAACGTACACCGCCGTGGCTGGTACCCAAGCCCGATGGTGTTATCAATGCCGGCGTGAAGAAGTTATTTAACTTCTTGCCAGCCTCACAAACCTTGGTGCGTGCCAGCATTTATTGGCAGGCCGAAGCTTTTGCGCTGGGCTTTGTTCATCCCAAGCTGATGGTGGCTATCGAGAAACTCGCGCGCCGGCATCTGAAAAAACAAATTAAAGACCCCGTGCTGCGCGAAAAGCTCACACCCAACT